>JAXJVS010000109.1:0-52324 GCA_036308445.1 Bacilli bacterium
GTATCACACAGATCAGGAGAAACAGAAGATACAACTATCGCAGATATTGCAGTTGCAACAAATGCTGGACAAATTAAAACAGGTTCAGCATCAAGAACTGATAGAATTGCAAAATACAATCAGTTAATGAGAATTGAAGATGAATTAAAATCTCAATCTGATTATGCAGGAATGAATGCATTCTATCAATTAGATAAATAATAATTTTAATAAATATTTTAAGATAACACTTAACCAACTAGGCATATTAAAATCCTATAATTAACCATTTCTTAAAATATTTATGAAGTAAAAAAAGAAGTAGTCGTATATTGATATCTACCCTCTTTACTGGACTAACCGGTAAGGAGGGTATTTTTATATGCATTATAATTATGAATTTAAATGAGAATGTGTACATAAGTAAAAAAATAATGCCACTTATTCCCCAGCACCTGAAAATGTAAAACAAGATTCTTTTAGAGAAAAAGTAAGAATTTTGTCAAGATTGTATGACAATAATGGTCCAGAGATATTGAGACATTCAAATAAAAATCGCAGATGGACACAGGAAGAGAAGTTAGTTTTGATAAACCAGTATAAAGCTGGTAAAACAATTAAATCTATTGCGTTTGATGCAGGAATTAATGATTTTCTATCTTCTTGGATTCGAAAGTACGAACAATCAGGACATAATGGTCTTGTAGAATCAAAGAAAGGTAGAACCCGCAAGAATTCTGATATGAGTAGTGTTAGAATATATTTAGTACCAGTTAAACTGAAACAAAAAGATAAATATGTATAAAAAAAAGATATATAAGATATTAATATAAATAAGTAGAAAACACAGACAAATAAAGAGAAACAAGAGGTATTAAATATATGAGCAGTAAAAAAATAATAGATAGAGAGTTTAAGATAAATGCAGTCAGATATAGAAAAGATCATATGGATTTAACATTAGAAGAGATATCAAAAAATTTAGGTGTATCGAAAAGTTCAATTCATAGATGGTGTAAGGAGTATGGTAATCCTGAAGATACAGAAATCATAAATAATCATGACTTGTTCAGAGGAAATGGAAATTATTCAAGCGAAGATGCAAAGGAGCTTGCAAGACTAAAGAAGGAGAATAGAAATCTAAGAGATGCAGTTGAAATATTAAAAAAAGCTATGAACATTCTAAACAGCCAGTAAGTGCTCTTTATCAGGCAATAACGGAATATAGTGAAGAAGTTATTGAAGATCAGATACGCAGCAGCTTTATCTGGAAAATCATGAAATCCATTTAATGACAAGACTAGATCAAAACGACTATCCTCAAAAGATAAATGTCCTACGTCACCTTGTACAAAATGAATATTCTTTAAATTCAAATTATCAGCTCTCTTTTTAGCAGTCTCCATCATATCTATAGAATAATCTAAACAAGTAATATCTGCATAAGATAAAGTTTTATACACTGGCATAGTTAATACTCCTGTTCCAACTGGTACTTCTAACATCTTACCACTAAAACTTCCTGGAATACCTGATAAAGCTATTTCTAAATATTTTGTATTTAGTTCTTTATTCATATTCCATACTAACTTACATACTGCACTTCCTAAAAAAGTTGAACAAGTAATCATACCGTCATAAAAAGTAGCTTCTTTTCCCAAATATTTATATGCATTTTTTATCTCATTATGTCTACTCATATAGTCCTCCTATAGTTAGCTTTAACTAACTATATTATAAACCTCTTCTTTTTTTCTATCAATTCTTTTTTTAAAAACAAAAAAGCCCTTTAAGAGCTTACTTATTTGTAAATGTATTAATATTACTATAGAATAATAAATAACATATTTTTAATATTTCTTCTGCTGACTTCTCATAATGATGTCTATTCCAATCTTTAATTATAAAAATAATAATATGTGAATAATATGAACATATAAATTCTTTATCTACCAAATCATTTGAATACAATATCTTATCAAATATCTTATTAAATATATTCATTAAAATAGTTTCAAAACCATTCTGTCCTTCAATTAAAAAACACTTAGTAAAAAACCTCTGTTCTTGATAAATAGTTTCTATTATATGTCTAGATAGACGATTAAAATCATCTTCAGTATTATAACTATCTATATCATCAATAAACATGGTATATATTAAATATTCTAAAGCTTCATACTTATCAATAAAATGATTATAAAAAGTTCCTCTAATAACACCAGTTTTATCACATATTTGTTTAATTGTAATCTTCTCAAACGGTTTATCCTTCATACAAAGATATAAACCTTCCACTAATAATTCTTTCATATTCATTTTCGTATTCATAAATTTCACCTAAATTAAATTAATCATAACTAAAATAGCTAATATAAAATATGAAATCGAACAAATATAACTAATCATTTTCTGATATGCAGCACCATAATAATAACCTATATACAATGCAATATACAATACAATAAGTGGTACAAAGAATACAATAATGAATTGAAGAAAATAAGAAACTGATAAATAAGAACATCCAACTCCTACCAACAAACAATCAATCCCTGTAAAAAAAGCATCTTTTATACTTTTCTTCGGATTTAATTCATTATTTAACTTTTCTTCAAATTTCTTCTTTTTATTTGTAATAAGTAATAATTTTAAACCTATCGCTATAAAGACAATTACCGTCAAATATCTATTTATTATAATAAGAGAATCATTAAAAATATTATCTGCTATAATATGTCCTACCATATACATAATAGAATCAATAATCGCAAATATCGCACTATGCTGTATTGCTTTTTTAAAATCAACTTTTAAAGTGGTAGCACCTTTTTCCATCATCAATACAAATGCATCTAATGTTATATCAATAACTAATATTAAAAACCAAATCATAAAAAAACTCCTTTCTTTAACATTATATCAAATATAACTTTATCTTTAAGATGAAATATTTGTTTTTGAACAAAAATAAATAAATGTATAAAAGTTGAATATAATGGTTTTATTTCTTAATAAAAAAGAAAGAACATAAAGTATCTTTCTTTTTTGTGATTTCTTATTTTTTATAATTTGGAGAATTTAAATTGTTTATTTCTAATAATGTAAAGATGCCATCTTCATATTCATATTTTAAAATAACACATGGATAGAATCTTTCAGTTTTTTCAACTTTTGCATATTTTTCCCATTCACGGTAGAATTGAGCACAAGACGCACCATGAGAAACAGCTAATACAACATTATGATCATCTTTATCCATAATTTCTTTAATTGTTTTAGATACTCTTTCTCTTAATTCCATTTCACCTTCTCCACCCCATGCTTTAAAAAAATCACCATAAGGTAGTTTAGGATTCAAATATTCATCTTTACCTTCAAAAGCACCAAAATTCCATTCTTTTAAACCTTTTAATCTTGTATAAGGCATCTTATATCTTGTAACTATCTCTAAAGTATCACAAGCTCTTTCACTAGTAGAACTATATGCATGATCTAATACAACATTATTTTCCACAAAATATTCACTAGCTATTTCTGCTTGTTTAATTCCTAACTCTGTTAATGGTGCATCACACCATCCTTGAATCTTCTTTTGTTTGTTGAATAAAGTTTCACCATGTCTCATTAAATATAAAGTCTTTTTCATTTCTATTTTGCCTCCTTAATAAATGAATTTGTATAAAAAGTAATAACTAATTGAATAGCCATAACACACCAAATAGCTGGTTCACAAAAAATAACCGCCATATATTCAAACTGTGGTATAAGTAATACTACAAAGATAACTTTACCTACAAACTCAATAAT
The DNA here is from genome assembly GCA_036308445.1 of Bacilli bacterium. Taxonomy (GTDB): domain Bacteria; phylum Bacillota_I; class Bacilli_A; order Erysipelotrichales; family Coprobacillaceae; genus MGBC113645. The sequence continues at coordinate 3,790 of JAXJVS010000109.1, forward strand.
ACTAGAAACTAAAGGTAATATCTTCATACCAATCCCTTGTAATGCATATCTTGTCTGCATTAATATACCTAACACTGCATAGAAAGGCCCAACTATTCTTAAATACATAGCGCCATTATTTAATACTATTGATTCACTAGATCCAGATATAAACTTTACTAATGCAGTAGCAAACAATAACAATATAACGGTTACTATACCTGCCATAACAATATCATAAATATAACAAGATTGAATGGCCTGTCTAATTCTCTTACCTTGATTAGCTCCTTTATTTTGCGATACGAAAGTACTCATAGCGATAGCCATAGCTACAAAAGGCATATTAAAGAACATATATAACTTTCTAGCAGCAGTATGTCCTGCAATCACTAGATATCCTAAATTATTGATGCCATATTGCAAGACTACCGATCCTGCAGAAACAATGCAACTCATAAATCCCATTGAGAATCCTTGTCCTAACATTTCATTATATAAAGGTCTATCTACTTTAAAATGTTCTTTACTAGGTAACAATATTCTCGTTTTCTTTAAAATATAAATTATACATAATAAAACTGATACTCCTTGAGAAATAACAGTTGCTACTGCAGCACCCATAACTCCCATATGGAACTGAGTTATTAATAATATATCTAATCCTATGTTTAATACAGAAGATACCATTAAGAAAATTAATGGCATAACACTATTACCTATTGCTCTCATTAAACCTGCACATAAATTATATGCAAACATAACAACAATAAATAAAGTAATGACAGAAATATAACTATAAGCTTCTTTAATAATTTCTGCTGGTGTATTTAATAATTGTAATAATGGATACAATATTAAACTACCAATAATTGTAATAGTTAAAGAAACAACAATTCCTATCACAATAGAACTAGCAACTGATTTCTTTAATAAATTTTCATCTTTAGAACCAAAACTTCTTGCCGTAACAATTGATAATCCATTACCAACCCCTAATGCAAAACCTACTAATAAATCATATATAGATGTACATGAACCTATTGCAGCTAATGAAGTATCTCCCAAATAATTTCCTACTATCATTGTATCTACTGTATTATATAACTGTTGAAATACATTAGAAATTAATAAAGGTATCATAAAGATAACTAATGATTTAAAAATTGGTCCATTCAATAAATCAACATCTGCTTTTAATAAAGATTTTCTCATAAACTTCCCCCTCACATATATATCATACACCTTAAAGTCAACTTCAAGGTAAGCCTTTATTTATGTAAACCAGTAATTCTGACTCAATTTATAGGATAATAATATGAAAAGAATTCACTTTCTTCTTGACCTAAATACAAGCATTTCATCCCTACTAGAAATAAATCAACACCTATGCATTCAAATCCCATAACTGATATTTCTAAGTCATTTTCGATAATTCTTTTTCTCATATCCATTTTTCAATCATATTTTATAAAACTTTATAAAAAAAGTACAATATCAATATTACATTGTGCTATAATTAAAGTGCATAGTGAAAGGATGATATATATGTTAGAAAGATTAAAACAATTAGTAACAATATCTGAAGTCAAAACTCTATCAAAGGCTAGCGAAATATTACTCATATCCCAACCTGCACTAACACGCTCAATACAAAAATTAGAAGAAGAATTAGATATTAAGTTATTTGATCGTACAAAAAATAAAATAGTTCTTAATGATAATGGAGAATTAGCGGTAAAATATGCGAAAAAAATAATAAAAGAAACAGAAGAAATGAAAAACAATCTAAAAACATATGATCAAAACAAAAAAATGATCAACATAGGCGCTATTGCCCCTATGCCAATCATTGGTTTAAAATATATATTTAATAATTTATATCCCCAAACTCAAATAACAGATAATATGATAACTGATGAATCACTATTATTAAAAGGATTAGATAATAATGAATATTCTGTTATTGTCTTAAGTCATCCTATAGAAGATAAAAAATATATTTGCAACGCTTTTTTTGAAGAAAAATTATATTTATCATTACCTTTAAATCATCCAATGACTTCTTTAAAAGATATCTCTTTTGAAAAATTAAATGGTACAAGTGTATTATTAAGATCTAAACTTGGATATTGGAGAGAACTTAAAGAAAAAGTTATTCCTAACTCAGTATTAATCTTTCAAGAAGACGAAATCATTTTAAATGAATTAATAAGATCTTCATCTTTACCTAGCTTTAGAACTGATATTTCACTCCAAAGATTAAAAGAGCCAGAAAATAGAACATATATACCTTTTATCAATAAAGAAGCTCATGTTCAATTTTATATTATATATAAAAAGAAAGATAAACAATTATTTGAACAACTAAAAGCTGAAATTAAAAATCTTGATTGGTCTAAAACATAAAATGACTAAAAGTTAAACTTTTAGTCATTTTTTGTATTTCTCACTTCTTTAGTAATCTGACTACCACCTTGTTCATTCCACTCTTTCACAAAATCATCAAAATAAGAGATATCTTTTTCACCAACAATCATTTCAATATAGGTATTATTCTCTAACTCTTCTAATTTCCACCAATGAGTTTCCATCGTCTCTGTCTGGCCATAGAATAAAGATTGATGACTAATAAGCTTTTTATCATCAAATAGTAATGGAGCTTCAATTCTAGAAGAATAAGCAGCCCAATCCTCTACTAAAAAATCATCTTTTTTCAAATAATCTAAACAAGCTTTAGCATAAGAAGCATCTAAGATTGGGATATCTTCTATATCTTTATCACCATTAATAACATCCTTAATATTATCATGACTATCCATTAATGCATCAGCATAATCTATATTTATAGATAAAGGTCTTGCTGTCTGATCAACATTATTTCTTTCATAATTATTTATTTCTTCTACAGTTTTATCCTCAAATCTTAAATAATCAAATTGGACACTTGTCATTTTAAAAATAATCTCCGGATGCTCAAATTCTTTTCTTACAACAACATATTTAGAAGAAGGATTTTGTGCAAAATAACTTACAGACCCATCATCTTCTGTAGGAATCAAATAACATTTCCAGCTAGCTGAAGAATCATTTTTTACTGCATCTACTAATGGATTATTACTAGCCCACCAAGGTCCAAAGAAAGATCCACAATGTCCTTCTACTATTTCATCAACGATATTATGGGTAGTTCTTAAAATAAAATCCTTATCTATAATCCCTTTTTTATATAATTCATGAATATGTTCTAGTGCTTTCTTGGCTTCTTGAGTTGTAGAACCATAGACAATCTGACCATTTTCATCTTCTATCCATTGTTTAGGATAAGCATCATAATAAGCAAAAATAACATCCAATAAATATTCAGCACTATATCCTGCTTCATTAACTAAAGAATTAATAACCATTAACCCAATAGTATTTCCTTCACCATTACCTCCCGGATCCTTAGTAATAAATTGTTCTACTATATTTTCAACATCTTTCAAAGATTTTGGTTCATCTAAAGAAAGTTTATCCATCCAATCTTTTCTTAACCAAATTAAATTAGGTCCATTAATAATATTAGTTTCAGGTAAAGCCATAATTTTCCCATCAAATGTAACATTATCAAGAATTGTATCACCATAACTTGCATATATTTCTTTGATTTTATCAGTCGTACAATTCTTATAAGCATCACTCAAATCTGCTATCAAATCATTATCAACAAGATACTTTAAATCATCATAATCCTGAACAATCATAACATCAGGTAATTTCTTTGAAGAAATAAACATATCGATACTATTTTCATATTGAGAATCCTGAGCTTCTATAACATCAATGTTTTGAACATTTAATTTTTCTTTCAAAAAGCGTGTTATAGCATTATCTTCATAAGTATCTCCATCTGGCATATTATTCAAACCTGTTAATTTAGCAAGCGTATATTCTATTGTCTCGCCATATGGTTCATATGGCGTAATACTTGCAATTTTATTTTGTTTTTCTATTTCTTTAGCACTAAAGGAGTCATTGTTAGATGACTCCATTTGACAACTAGATATAAATAAACTTAAAACTATAAGCAAAACTATTTTCTTCATTATCCTTTAACAGCTCCTGACATTCCTTCTGCATAAAATTTCTGCATAAACATAAATAATATTGCAATTGGAATTGAAACACAAACTGCTGCAGCTGCGAATCTTGTATACCATGCATCAATCATAGTCATTTCCAACATTCTCCACATACCTATCGCAACAGTAAATTGGCTTGCCTCAGCACGACAAATAACTTTCGCAAAAATGAAGTCTACCCATGGTGCTAAAAATGCAGATAAAGCAGTATAAACAATGATTGGTTTACTTAGCGGCATCGTAATCTTAGTAAAGACCTGCCACTTTGTTGCACCATCAATATATGCAGCTTCATCTAATGCTTTAGGAATTGTATCAAAGAATCCCTTTGCAACATAGAATCCTGTTCCACTACCAGCACTATAAACAAGGATTAAAGCTACTCTAATCATAGCTCCTTCTGATAATCCAACTGCTTTCAAGATATAATATACCGCAATCATTGACATAAATCCAGGGAATAATCCTAAAATCATAGAAATATTCATTAAAGGTTTTCTCATTTTAAATCTTAAACGAGAAGTACAATATGCAACAGATAATACAAAGAAACATGAAATTAGACATGAGAAAATCGCAATTATTAAAGTGTTCATAAACATTTGAGGAAAATCTAAAACATTAGTTTCAGTAAATAAACGAACATAATTATCTATTGTATATGATTTAGGGAAGAAAGTTGTTACATATGAACCTCTCTCCGCTCTAAAACTTGTAAGAATAACCCAGAATATTGGAAGAACCCAAATAACAGCTAAAACAGCTAAACCAAGATGAACAAAGATATTTGTAATTTTTCTCTTTCTAGAATATGATTTTATTTTTTTCATTACATGAATCCCTCCTCATCTTTATAAGAATTACTATTTCTATAAGTTACTAAAGAAACAATTGCTAATACAACGAATGTTAAAATCCCAATAACTGCACCCCAGTTATAATATTGTTTATCAACTGTTAATTTATATAGCCAAGTAACTAATAAATCTGTCTTACCTGCAGTCATACCTACAGGTGTAGGATCTCCTCCTGATAATAAGTAAATAACATTGAAGTTATTGATATTTCCCATAAATGTTGTAATTAGGTAAGGAGTAGTTACAAACAACATATAAGGTAATGTAATTTTAAAGAAAATTGTAACAGCATTGGCTCCATCTACCTTTGCAGATTCATATAATTCTGCAGGAATATTTTGTAGAATACCTGTTACCTGCAACATTGTAAAAGGAATACCTACCCATAAGTTAATAACAATAACTGTAACTCGTGCCCAAGTTGGATTAGTAAAGAATGGTAAAGACGTAGAAGCGCCGATAATTCCAGCATTTCTAAGTAATACATTGACTGCACCTTCAGGCTGTAACATTGTTCTCATAATTAATAAAGAAACGAATTGAGGAACAGCTATAGACAAAATAAAACAGAATCTCCAGAATGCTTTAAACTTTGTATCTTTTCTATTAATAACTAAAGCTAATAACATACCAAAGAAATAATTTAAAAATGTTGCGAATATCGCCCAGATAATAGTCCATCCTAATACAGACCAGAATTGTTGTCCTATAGAACTATTAAAGCTTAAAACCTCTGCAAAGTTCTTTAATCCAACCCAATCAAATAAAACAAGATGTGAATCAATTTTGCTATAATTAGTAAAAGCCATACTAATCATAAAAACAAGTGGTAAAATTGTAAAAACTAACACACCCATAACTGGACCAGTTAATAATAACTTGTGTAATTGAGTATTAAACAATTCTTTCACATCATCTATGAAAGTAGGAAGCGGTTTTCCTGCTTCTTCTAAACATTGAGCCTTATAAGCACTTTTAATAGATGAAAAATATATCATAATAAAACCAATAGTTATAAAAATAGTTGCAATACCAAATAAAAGTATTAATACAGAATTGTCTCCTGAAGTATATTCATATACTCCTTTTGCTTCATTCCATACTTCACCTTGAATTAATGATCCAAGTCCAGGTAAATCAATAATAAATTGAATTCCTTTAAAAATCATAAACAAGATGTATGAAAGCTGAATTCCTAAAAACATAATACCTTTAACGACTTGTTTTCTTAAAATATTTCCTAAGCCCATTATAAAAAAAGATGCTTTTGTCTTATTATCACTATATTTTAAGGTATTCTTAATCGTATATGGAGTTGCAAACTCATTTGTTTTTTTAAACAACTTAATCATACTCACCTCTCCTTTAAAAAGAAAATCCTAAGGTCTACAACCTTAGGATTTAAGAACATTATTTTGTTGTAGAATTATTAATTATCATTTAACTGTTTTGAATATGCATCTACTTTTTCTTGAGCATTAGCTTTTGTTACATCTTTAGAAATAACAGCCTTACCTAATGTTTCAGCAGCTGTCCAATAAGGACCCATTTCAGCTAAAGTAGGTTGAACGATTGCAGTATTTGCACAAGTATCACTAATAGCTTTTACGATTGGATTAGCAGCTAAGTCAGCATCTTCTACTAATGCAATATGAGTAGGGATAACACTTCCATCTCTCATTTCATAGTGAGCTTTTTGAGCTTCTTCGCCACCTAAATATCTAGCTAAAGCAACTGCAACTTCTTGGTTATCACAGTTAGGGTTAACACCAACTGCTTTAGAACCAGCGAAAGATTTTAATTGTTTAGCTTCACCATTAATAGTAATAGTAGGTAATTGAGCAGCACCTAAATTATCACCTAAAGCTTTTTTAACTTCTGCGTAATCCCAAGAACCTGAGAAATAAGCACTTACTTTACCTTCTCTAATACCAGATAAACCAGCACCATCAGCATCATTTACAAAATTAGGATTTGCAGCTAAGTCAACCATGTATTCTAATGCACCTTTACCAGCTTCTCCACCGAATTGGATACCAGCACTAGCATCAGTACCATCATCAAACATAGTTCCACCATTTGCTAAGAAGAATGAACCATTATACCATGCAGTAGTCATTGGAAAAGCAACTTTTCCTTTAGTTAACATAGTATCTAAGCTCTTAATATCTTCTTCACTAAATACAGAAGTATCATAATACATAAACCAAGTATTAGAAGTAAATGGAACACCATAAATGTCTCCATCAACAGTTACAGAATCAACGATTAATTGAGTATTGTTAGCTTTAACTTCTTCAACAGCTTCACCACCAAGTTTAGCGATAGCTCCAACTTCTTTTAAAGCACCAATTTGGTCATTTGCGAATAAGTAAACATCAGCAGAGTTTTCTGGATCTCCAGTTACTGTTGTACCGATATCACCTTCACTACAAGTACCATATTCGAATGTGATATTCCATTCTTCATGTTCTTCATTAAATTTTTCACACATAGTTTTTAGCCAGTTTCCTGTAGTTTCATCTTGGTCTTCTGCAGGAGCCCAAACTGTTAATGTTACATCTTCTGTTTTAGTGCCACAAGCAGAAAGAGGTAACACCATCGCAGCTGCTAATAAAGCAGACAACAATTTTTTACATTTCATATTTTTTCCTCCTCAAATATTTTATCTATTTAAATTATAGTTTTTTGACTCCCTTTCGTACATATAAAGAATTTTTGAAAAATATCAAATTTCTTAAACCGCTTACATTTCAAAAAATTAAAAAAGTCATTATGATAATGACTCTTCTTTAACATCTTCTACTTTCATAGTTACCTTACCTTTAAGTAAGTGAATCATATATCCTAAACCTACAAATCCAACTGTAAATCCAAGACAATTTCCAGTATTACTAATATAATATAAAATAATACTCAACCAGCTATCAGCCCAAGTAACAGACCCTGCTTCAATTAAAGAGCTAATATATGTATTAACATTATAAAAACTAATGATAAAAGCAACTAAAAATAATACTGCAAATAAATAAAACACAATCGATGCTTTTGAAATATTTCTTTTTTTCATGATGACACCTCCTTTAACTTCAAAACATAATACTCTACAATTATGTGAAAACTATGTTAAAAAACAATTTTTAATGATTATTTATACTTTCTTTCAGGAATCTTAACAGTAATGACTGTTCCCTCATTAATCACACTTTCAATATAAACTCCATACTGTTCACCATAATAAAGCTTAATACGTTCATTTACATTTCTCATACCATATCCTTTAGAATTCTGAGAAAGCATTATTTCAATAGTCTCCTGGTCCATACCTACACCATTATCTTCTACCATAATATAAATCTGATCATCTTCTTTAGTCGCATATACTTTAATAATTCCTCTACGATCATCTTCAATCAAATCAATACCATGTTTAATACTATTTTCAACAATTGGCTGCAATATTAAATTTAATGTTTCACATTCTAATATAGAATCATCTATATCATATTCAAAATCAAAATTATAATCATGCATCATTAATTGAATCTCCATGTAAGATTCCATATTATTTATTTCATCTTTAATACTACAAGTATTTTTTCCTTTATTTAAAGATGTTCGATAGAATGAAGATAAAGCTAAAGTTATCTTAGAAATATCTTTTTCTCCTACCTCTAAAGCTTTAAAATTGATCATTGATAAAGTATTGTATAAAAAATGAGGATTAATTTGTTGCTGTAGGGCTCTTAGTTCATATTCTTTCTGATATAATTTCCCAAGATAAACTTCTTCAATTAAATGTCTTATACGCTCAACCATCTTTTTAAAACTATCAATAAGAGTACCTATCTCATCATCATACTTACCTTCAACATGAACCTCTAATTCACCCTTTTCAACATCCTGCATATTCTTCATCAATCTTTCAATTCTTCCAGTAATTATCTGAGAAGTCGAAAGTAATAACATACACATTGCAATCGCAATCAAAACAACAACCAAAATAATAATCGTATAAATGAGATGTAATCTTTTTGAGCCAGCAATATTAGGACGATAAAAATAAACTTTCCAGTCCGTAACATCACTCTTTTCACTAATAATATCATGTGATGATACTCTTTTCTCACGAAGCTCATCATAAGTTAATTTTTCTGATTCATCAGAAAAATTCTGATATTCATATAACACATGATCATAAGAATCGGTGATAAAAACACTATAATCAGATATATCCAATGAATCAAAATAAGTAAAAAGACTTTTAGCATCTATCTCAATATATAGAATTCCTTCTATACCACTACGATCCAACAATGGCATTTTTCTTACCGAAAAAAGAATTCCATCATCACCATCACTATACCATTTAATATCCGAAGAATTTATAATCTCACTATACCATTCTTCATCTTTAATTTCTGAAATAGGGGCCAATATTGTATCATGTTTAACTATATCTTCACGACTATATATCGTAATTTTATTTACATCATTATGAAAATACTGAATTGAATTAATCAATGGATCGATGATTTCTGTTACCTGTTCATAAATATCAAAAGTATCATCATACTGATAACTTAAAGTATTGGAAATTCCCTGATTAAAAGATAAATAATCAGATAAATTATCATATATCATTAAACTGCTATCAAAAGATTGAATAGATTGATGAATTAGATTAGAAGAACTCATCTTTTCTTCTTCTATCAATAAATCACTTACCTGCTCATAAAAAACCAATCCTAATATCATAAAAGGAAAAAAGCCGATACAAAAATATATCAGCATTAATTTATATCTTAATTTCATATTTCCTAAAAACTTTTTTATTTTCTTCATCACTTATTCCCCTTTGCTTCTATATTTTTGTGGGCTTATTCCAAAATATTCTCTAAAACTCTGACAAAAATAAGAAACATTCTGATATCCAACAGCTACAGAAATAGTCACTATCTTCTCATAAGAATTCTCCAACATATCTTTAGCTTTCTCCATTCTTACTCTTTTAATGAACTTTCCTAGATTTTCACCTGTTTCTTTCTTAAAAATATGACTTAGATAACTAGGGGCTAAACATACATAATCCGCAAGCTGATCAACACTTAAATCTTCATTATAATGATTATAAATATATTTTTTAACTGATTCAATCTCTTTATGAACAAGATTTTTTCCTTTATGAAATTCTTTCTCTAGTTCATCTACAAACAAATAAAGAATCTGAATCATTTCATTTAAATCCTTAGAATGATAAAATAAAGCAATCTGTTCATTAATATTTCTTTCACTAGAATAAGAAAGATTCTTATATATTTGTTTTACCAATACACTCAATTTAAACTTAAGATAATCAATAGTATATCCTCTTGCTTGAGCATTTGAAAGATAAAGTCCTTCTAAATCTTTTCTTAAAGACTGAGTATCCTTTAATTTCAAATCATCCTCCAAAACTTTAATGACATCATCAAAATTATCAACAGATATCTCAATAAGATTCTCATCCATTAAATATAACTGTTTATCAGTATAAAAATATTTATTATCTACCAAATCCTCTAATTGTCTTTCTATTTCATTCATCAAAGATAAATCTTTTATTGTATTAGACAATGCTATATAACATCTTCTTGTATATTGAACTGCAACTAATCTAATAATCTGATAAGCTACTGCCTTTAATTTATCCTCATTATCTTCTTTAAAAAATAACAAACTCTGTTCAAGATTTAAATTAATATAATCGAAATCAATAGAAATATTATTTCTTAACTGATCCACAAAATCAAAAACTTCACCATAAAAATTACGATTAAACTCAATTAGCATGATTCTAAAATAATGACCTATAAAATCTCTTACTGATAATCCATCTAATTGTTTTTCAATATGATCAATAGAATTCCCATTAACTAAAGAAAACAAAATATGTTCTTTCAATAAAACATTCTGTCTTTTCATTTTTAATTGTTCTTTCTTAGAAGATTCTAATTGATTAACCATCTTTTCTAAAGAACTATTAAATTCATTAGGATCAATAGGTTTTAATAAATATTCACTAACACCCATTTTCATAGCTTTTTTTGCATATTCAAAATCACTATAACCACTTAAAATAATAATCTTCATCTGTGGTTTCATTTTAGCCACTATTTCAATTAATTCTATACCATCAATAAAAGGCATCTTAATATCTGTAAAAAGTAAATCTACATCATTATTCTTTATATATTGTAAAGCAACTTTACCATTTTGTGCTTCAGTGATGTCAAAATCATAAGAAGATTGTTTTAATAAAAAAGAAATCCCATCTCTACCAATCTTTTCATCATCAACAACTAAAACCTTATACATCTAAACCCTCCTTACAAATCCACTTTAGAAGGATACAATCTTTTAAACCCTTCTATGAGTTTATTGTCTGCATTTAATAAAACACATGTTGAATGATTACTTTTTCTTGTCATTAACGCATATATTTGTTCATTCTCGTTTCCTGAATGAAATCTTTTTACTTTTACTTTTTCATTACTATACTTTTGTTTTAAAGCCTTATTATTATAAGTGAAAGCTTCTAAATACTGCAAATTAATTTTATATAAATTTTTACGTTTACTTTTATTGATAATCTTATCAATCACGAGTTCATCTTGCATTAAGATATACTCATATTCAACATTTAAAGTCCTATTATAAAAATATGCTAATACAAGGACAAATACTCCCATTGTTAGTAGTGGAAGAAAATAAAAACTATATATAATCATCAAAATGCCTATAATAATAAGAATATTTCTAAATATTTTTTTCTTCAATGCTGGTTTTACATCAAAACTATATTCTACATAAATATCATTCATTATAATCACCTAGATTTTATTTTAAATCATGATATTTTTATTTGAAATGTTGAAATTCTTAGATAAGTATCAATATTCTTTTTTCTCGTTTATAATTCTTTAATTTTTGATATTTTTCAAAAAATATCAATATTCATCTTAAGGCTTAGCCATGTTAGAATGATAAACAAGGGAGGTTATGACCATGGCAAATTTATCATTAAAAAACATTTATAAAACATATCCTAACGGATTTCAAGCAGTGAAAGATTTCAATATTGATATTGAAGATAAAGAATTTATTATTTTCGTTGGTCCTTCAGGATGTGGAAAATCAACAGTATTAAGAATGATTGCTGGATTAGAAGATATCTCTTCTGGAGAACTCATTATTGGTGATCGTGTATGTAATGATGTTGAACCTAAGGATAGAGATATTGCAATGGTATTCCAAAACTATGCTTTATATCCACATATGACAGTTGCAGAAAATATCGCATTTGGTTTAAAAATACGTAAAACTCCGAAAGAAGAAATCGATCGTTTAGTTAAAGAAGTAGCTGAGCTTTTAGGATTAGAAAAATTATTAGATCGTAAACCTAAAGCTTTATCTGGTGGTCAAAGACAAAGAGTTGCAATGGGAAGAGCCATTGTTCGTAATCCTAAAGTATTCTTAATGGATGAACCATTAAGTAATCTAGACGCTAAATTAAGAGTACAAATGAGAGTCGTTATTAGTCAATTATATCAGAAATTAGGTACAACTTTCATTTATGTAACTCATGATCAGACTGAAGCCATGACTTTAGGTACAAGAATCGTTGTAATGAAGGATGGAGTTATCCAGCAAATTGATACTCCTCAAAATTTATATAATCATCCAGCTAATTTATTCGTAGCTACTTTCATTGGTTCACCACAAATGAACTTAATTGATACAAAAGTAACATTACAATCTGATGGAGTTTATCTTGAATTACCTAATGGTGTAAAATTCAAACCAGATGAAAAGAAAGAAAAAGCATTACTAGATGGTAGATACATTGGTAAGTCTATTGTATTAGGTATTAGACCTGAAGATATTTATGATAATAAAGAATTTATTTCAAAACACTTAGATACTTCTTTCGATGCTTTAGTTGATGTATATGAAACTTTAGGTTCAGAAGTCTTCTTATATTTCAATATTAACAATAATAAAATAACTGCAAGAGTTGATCCAAGAAGTCAAGCAAGAGCTGGGAATACTGTACAATTCGCTTTAGATACTACAAGAATTCATTTATTTGATAAAGATAGTGAAAGTATCATTGAATAGTTCATCCCTCCACTATTCTTTCTCCTTAATATAGTTGTTGAAAAAAGTCTGTAGCAGACTTTTTTCTTTGTAAACAAAAAGCACGAAATTCGTGCTTTTTGTTTGTCTACTATATTTAAAATTTCTTTTAGATGAAATGAACTATGAACTTTAAAAGGAGGTAAGACGACTTTTTGTTCAATATGAATTAATTATAGAGTTAAGGAGAATCTAAAAGAACATTTTAAATTCATATTATTTCTGTAATTCAAAGATCATTGCACTAAATGGGGCAATATTAACTTCTATTACATTTTCTTTATTTAATACTTTCATTTCTTTTGAATTGATTTCATCAGTATTTAAATGATTGCTGCCACAATAATAATAAGAATCAGTATTCATAATTTCTTTATAAGTTCCTGAAGTAGGCACTGGAATTTGATATCCATAATGACTATTACCTATGAAATTCATAACACATACATAAACATTCTCTTCTTTATCCTTTCTTGCATAAGCAAAGACACTTTGAGAATTATCATCTACGACTAACCATTCAAAACCTTCTTGATTATAGTCTAACTCATAAAATGCTGGATGATCTTTAATAATATGATTCAATTCATTATAAAATTTAAAGAAACCTTCATGTTGTGGATAATCTAATAGGTTCCATCCTAATGAAGTCTTTTCATCCCATTCTTTATATTCTGCTAATTCATTACCCATGAAATTCAACTTTTTACCAGGATGAGTCATCATATATAAATGTAAAGCTTTATATTGAGCAAACTTCTGATCATTATTTCCCCACATCTTATCTAAGATTGTTCCTTTGCCATGAACAACTTCATCATGAGAGAAAGGTAAAATAAATCTTTCACTATAATAATACATCATAGAGAAAGTTAATTTATGATGTGTACTTAAGTTAGAACGATAAACTGGATCTTCTTTAAAATATTTTAAAGTATCATTCATCCATCCTAAATCCCATTTATAATCAAATCCTAATCCACCATCTTCAGGAGCATGAGTGACTTTAGGATAATCACTAGAATCTTCTGCTATTAACATAACATCTGGATGCATTTTTGACATATGAGAATTCATACGTTTCATGAATTCAATTGCTCCATCATTTTGTCCTCTATTCTTATTTCCACCCCAGAAAATAAGATTGCTGACAGCATCAAAACGAATTCCATCTATATGATAATATTCTACCCAGAAATTCACTGAAGACATTAAAAAACTTCTTACTTCTTCTCTACCAAAATCAAAATAACAACTATCCCATTCAGTATATCTTGTATTAACATCAGGATATTCATATACACAGCCACCATCAAATTGATATAAACCATGAGCATCTTTTACAAAGTGTGCAGGTACAAAATCCATAATGACACCTATTTTATTTTTATGACATTCATTAATAAATTTCATTAATTGTTTAGGATTTCCATATCTACTTGTTGCACTAAAGAAACCATTTACCTGATAACCCCAAGAACCATCAAAAGGATATTCAGTTAAAGGCATTAATTCAATATGAGAATATCCATTCTCTTTAACATAAGGAATGATTTTATCTATCATTTCATCATAACTATAATATTGTACATCTTGACCATCACTACTATCTTTCTTGATTTGCCATGATCCTAAATGAGCTTCATAAATATTTAATAACTTATCAAAATTCTTTGTTCTTTTATTTAACCATCTTTTATCTGCCCATTTAAATCCTTCTATATTAAAGATTTTAGACGCAGTAGAAGGTCTATATTCACTAAAGAAAGCATAAGGATCTGCCTTATCAATCCAGTAACCAAACTGTGTTTCAATATGATACTTATAAGAATCATATTCTTTTAAATCAGGAACAAATAAAGTATAAATACCACCATCAGTATATTTTTCCATATAATGATTTTGTCCATTCCAATCATTAAAACTTCCAATAACCTGAACACTCTTTGCATGAGGTGCATAAACAGTAAAACGAACACCCTTTTTACCATTTTCCTTGACACAATGAGCACCAAAAACTTTATACATTTCTAAGCAGTTTCCTTGATGAAAACAATAGATCAAAAAATCATCTAATTGAGTAATCATACTATTGTCCCCTTTCTTTTAAAAATGCAAGACAAGCAGCACCAATTAAACCACTGTCCTCATTTAATGTTGTTCTTACAACTTTAACATAAGGTTTAACAACACTAAATACTTTCTCTTTTACTCTCGCTTCTACATCTTCAACAAAATGAGGCATCTTAATAGATACACTACCACCTAAAATAATAATTTCAGGATCTAGCAAAGCATAGATAGAAGCAATCCCATTAGCAAGGTATTCCTTAGCATCATCAATAATCATTGCAGCATAACTATCTCCTGAAACAGCCAAATCATAAACTTCGCCAGCGTGTTTAACCTCTAAACCAGCTGCTTTTGCACGTTTTTCTATAGCAGTACCACTACATATTGCTTCAATTCCTCCAGGAATAATAGTGCCATGACTCGGACCATTGCGCCATAATGGCATATTAGCAATTTCATGAGCAAAACCATGGGCTCCCTGATAAATCTTCTTATCAATGCAGAACCCTGAACCCACACCAGTAGAAACAGTTAAAAATCCAACATAACGATAATCTTTTCCTTGTCCTACACAACTTTCAGCAAGACATGCAAGATTAGCATCATTTTCTAAATAAGTATTCAAGCCAGTAGTTTCAGTTAATTTTTTAGATATTTCTAAGTTCCACCATTTTTTACTTAAATTAGGTGTTGTTATAATTTTTCCATTAATTAAATCTAATGGACCAGGACAAGATAAACCAATACCAACAATTCCTTCAGTATTAAATTCTTTTATTGCTTCATTAATTTTTTTAAAAGTCTGAATAGGATCATTACTATCAGTAGGAAATTGTTTACGATTAATAATATGATACTCTTCATCAATTAACGCAACTCTTGTATTTGTTCCACCAATATCAATACCTAAAGCATATTTCATAACTACCCTCCTATTCTTCACCTTGACGATGATTTCTTACTGTTACTTCTTTTATATGTTCAATTAATTCATCACTAAAATCATTAATTCCCATACGCCATTTCCAGTTACATCCAGTTGTAGAAGGTGTATTCATTCTTGCCTCATTACCTAACTTTAACCAATCCTGCATTGGAATAATACACATATTAGATACACAAGACATAATCAATTCAATACAATCATCCAATAACTCTTCATCACTTTCAGGATACTTATTCATATATTCTTTTAATAATTGTTTTTCTTCTGGAAGAATAGAATTAAACCATCCCATCATTGTTTCATTATCATGAGTACCAGTATATACCACACTATTAGCAATATAATTATGTGGCTGATAAACACTAGCCCCACTCGTATCTCTTGAATCAAAACCAAACTGTAATAACTTCATACCAGGATATCCTGTATCAGCTACCATTTGCTTAACTGTATCAGTTAAATAACCCAAATCTTCTGCAATAACATTCATCTTTCCAAGTTTATCTTCAATTGATTTAAACAATTCATATCCTGGACCTTTTTCCCAATGACCATTAACTGCAGTATCATCTCCATAAGGAATAGAATAATATTCATCAAAACCTCTAAAATGATCAATACGAACAACATCATAATATTGCTTACAATAATTCATACGAGCACTCCACCAAGCATAACCTGTTTCTCGATGTTTATTCCAATCATATAAAGGATTACCCCATAACTGTCCTGTTGCACTAAAACCATCTGGTGGGCATCCAGCAACTGCCACTGGTTTCACATCTTCATCTAATTGGAATAATTCTGGATTAGCCCATACATCAGCTGAATCAAACGCAATATAAATAGGAATATCACCAATAATTTTTACTCCCTTTGAATTAGCATAAGCTTTTAAATTTTTCCATTGCTGCCAGAATACATATTGCAAGAATTTATGATATAAAACTTCATCACTTACTTCTACAGCAACAACATTTAAAGCTTCTTTCATTCTTAAGCGTAATTCTTCACTCCAGTTTTCCCAGCCTTTACCTTCATATTTATTCTTAATAGCCATAAATAAAGCATAATCATCTAACCACCAAGAAGAATCTTCACAATATTTAATAAAATCTTCGTCTTCTTCAATATGACTATTTTTATAAGCTTTCTTCAACAAATCATAACGATGATTATATAAATATGTATAATCAACACTATTAGATTCATCTAATACCGGTAAATCTTCTTCACATAACCATCCTTTATCCACCAATGCATCTAAACTAATAAAATAAGGATTACCTGCATAAGTAGAATAAGATTGATATGGTGAATCACCATAACTTGTAATACCTAATGGTAATATCTGCCAATATGTCTGTTTAGCAGCATTTAACTTATCTACAAAACGATAAGCTTCTTTATCGAAACAACCAATACCATACTTACTAGGTAAAGATGATATCGGAAGTAATATTCCACTTTCTTTCATTATTTTTCCTCCATGATTAACCCATAATGATCAGACACAATACCCCCATTATGTCCATCAAAAATAACTTCATGTTTTTTAACATCAATCTTCTGATTAACAAAAATATAATCTATACGCATACCACTTTTTTTACCGTCTTTCCAGCCATCAATTTGTCCTTTAGCTGTATATCGACCATAAGTCTCACTAGCTAGCTTATAAGTATCAAACCAGTCATTTTTTAATACTTCAGCATAGCTTTGATTTTCTATATCATCAGGAGCATTAAAATCTCCTGCTAAATAAACTTTTCCTTCTTTTGTTTGAATATGAGAATTTAATCTTCGCCATTGATCAATAAATGGTTCTTCATCATCATCCCACCATCCCATATGTACTGTATAAAGCCATACTGGCTGATCATCAATTTTTAATTCAACCCCTAAAGCATTACGTTTCTTCCAATAACTAAAATCATTAGTATTTGTAAGTAAAATATTTTCAGTAGTAATAATTGGATGTAACGAAAGAATCGCTAATCCTTCATCAAATTTATCATATCCAACCTTTACAGGAATCCATACCCATTGATAATCAAGACCTAGTGCTTTGATATCACTAATCAAAGCACTAGCATAATTGTCTTGTTTTAATTCTTTATCTAAGAAGATTTCTCCTTTAAATAAAGCATCTCTTTTTATAGTTTCTCTTTCAATGGTCTGATTCACTTCTTGTAAAGCAATGATATCAGGTTTATGTTCTACAATAAGTCTTGCAGTTTCTTTTCTTTTTTCTTCACCATTTTCTTCAGATAGTGAATGCGTATTTAAAGTCAAAATCTTCATTTTCTCTACCTCTTACATTAATGCATCATTAATATCAGATTTTAATACATCTGCTTTTGGACCATAGATAGCCTGAATACCATTATCTTTCTTCACTAATCCCATAGCCCCTTGTTTTTTCCATTCATCAAGTTCTGCTACCTTAGCTACATCCTTAACAGTTACTCTAAGTCTTGTCATACAAGCATCAACCAATTCAATATTTTCTCTACCACCTAATAATCCAATGATAGCTTCTACTTGAGCACTACCTTGAGCTCCACCTGTTGAAGAATCTTCGTCACCCATACCTTCATAGTTACCTAAACGACCTGGAGTCGCAAATTTGAATTTACCAATCATAAAGTAAGCTACAAAATATCCAACAACTGCAAAGACAACACAACAAATAATAAAGTTAATAATATCGCCACCAAGTCCTGCTTCTAAAGACATAGGAACACGTGTTAAGAATTCTACATTTCCAAATGAATGTAATCTTAAATTAATCACACCAGCCATTGCAAATGCAGCACCTTGTAAAATTGCATATACAATATATAATGGTAATGCTGCAAACATAAACATAAATTCTAATGGTTCAGTAACACCAGTTAAGAATACTGCTGCAACAGTTGAAATAAACATTGATTTATAATTCGCTTTTTTATCAGAATCTACTCTACGATACATTGCAAAGGCAATACCAGTTAACATACCAGTAGCTCCAATCATCTGTCCTACTTTAAAACGAGCAGGAATAACAGTAGTTAATAAGTTAGTATAACTAGCCATATCACCAGCATTTTTAAAGTTAATTAAGTCAGTAACCCAAGCTAACCATAAAGGATCTTGTCCAAATACTTGAGTACCAGCTTGTACTCCTGTCATAATTTGATAAGTTCCACCAAATGAAGTATAATTCATAGGAATAGTTAACATGTGATGTAAACCAAATGGTAATAATAAACGTTCTAACATACCATAAATAAATGGTGCTAAAATAGGAGATGTGTCAGCACTATTAGCAATCCAGATACCAAAATTATTAATACCTGTTTGTACAACTGGCCAAAGAATACTCATTACAAAAGCAACCACAACTGAGTATACAATAACCATAATCGGTACAAAACGTTTACCATTAAAGAATGCAAGAGCATCAGGTAATTTACGGAAGTTATAATATTTATTATAAACTACCCCACCTACGAAACCTGAAATAATACCCACGAATACACCCATATTTAAGGCAGCTTCACCTAAAACTGTAGTGAAATATCCGTTAACTGCTATTTCTTGTCCAAATAATGTATGAGTTACAGCGCTAGCATCAGCTACCATGTCAGCTGTAACACCAAAAATAGAACCAGTAATTCTATTAATTAAAATAAACGCAATCATAGCTGCAAATGCCCCACCAGCTCTTTCTTTTGCCCAAGAACCACCAATCGCACATGCAAATAAAATATGTAGATTACTAATTACTGCCCAACCAATATTTTCCATTGTTGAACCGATTGTTAATACTAATGAAATATCAGCTCCTGCCATCTGAACTAGTTTTCCTAAAGAAATCATTAAACCAGCAGCTGGCATAACTGCGATAACTGTCATTAAAACTTTCCCTAATTTTTGCAAGAAATCAAAGTTAATATTAAATTTTTTCTTTTTCTTAGGTTCTTCTACAACTTCCGCCTTCTTTTGAGCAATAGTCATAACTTTATCTTTAACTTTAACATTTCCATAATTAAAAGATAATTCTTTTCCTTCAATAGGAGTACAAATCACAACTGGAGTTATTAAGTTGATATTTTTAGCTTTTAAGCCATCATAATCAACCACCATTAGTAAATCTCCCTGTTTTACTTTATCTCCAGCTTCCACTTTAACATCAAAACCTTCGCCATTTAATTCTACTGTTTCTAAACCAAAATGAACTAAAACTTCAACACCATCTTCAGTTTCTAAACCAATAGCATGCTTAGTTGCAGCAACTAGTTTAACAGTACCATTAATTGGGGAACAAACTTTACCATCACTAGGAACAACTGCACATCCATCTCCCATCATTTTTCCAGCAAAGACAGGATCAGGCACTTCTTCTAAAGGTATAACTTTTCCATTTAATGGAGAAGTTATCATCATATCTTTCATCTTCCACTTTCCTCCATAGTTTTTTGTGTTTAAGGCATGGCCATTGCCTTACATAAAAGCGCTTTCATCAATTTTCGATATTATTATAATCGTTTATGAAACCCTTTGCAATTATAATTGCGTTAATTATTGCATTATTTGCGCAATGTTTTCGCAACTATTTGCACAATATTTTCATAAACATTTTGACACCTTAAGATCATTTATCTATAATATTGACAGGAGGTTTGATTATGGCTGTTACTATTAAAGATATTGCAAAAGCTGCTGGTGTTAGTCCATCAACAGTTTCTAGAACTATAAATGATCATTATTCCATAAGTGAAGAAACCAAAGAAAAAGTTCGCCAGGTTATGGATGAACTTGGCTATAATATCGGTCATTCAACAGAAAAAATAAAGACTGTAGGAGTTGTTTTTCCAAAATCATATACTGATGCATATGAAAATCCATTCTATCTTGAAGCAATTAGAGGTATAGGTGTTATATGTAATCAGCGTCATTACATCATGACAATTATTACTGGCGATGACGACAAGGAATTACGTACTTCTATTAGAAATACTAATGCTGATGGATATATATTCTTATATTCTGATTTAGACGATAAATTAATTAATTACATGTATGAAGAACAACTATTATTTGTTTTATTAGGGAAAGCTACCACAATGGTTAACGAAACCCTTTGCGTAGATACAGATAACGTACATGCTGCTTATGAAGCAGTTAACTATCTTGTTTCTATGGGACATAAAAAAATCGGTTATATAGGAACTGACTCTAAAAGAGTATTCTCTTTAGATCGAAAAATGGGATATATGCAGGCAATGAACGAACATGAATTAGAAATCAAAGATTCATATATACAGACTCTATCAAGCAAAACAACATATACTCATAGAAATATTGTTAAGTTATTAAGACAGGAAGATCATCCTACAGCTTACGTTGTTTGTGATGACATACATGCTGTTATGCTAGAAAGATTAGTTAGAGAGGCAGGACTTAGTGTTCCTAAAGATATTTCTATTATTAGTTTTAATAATACTTTATTCGCAAGACTTATGAATCCCCCATTAACTTCTTTTGATATTAACTCTAAACAATTAGGAATAGAAGCAGCTAGTCAATTAATAAAACATATTGAAAATCCTGAACTATTTGCAACTAGAATCATCGTTCCATATGTTTTAATAAAAAGAGATAGTGTCTTAAATCTCAATGAACAATAATCATTATTTTCATTTCTTGAAAATAATGATTTTTTTTGTAAATAAAAAAAGAAAAAAGCCTAAAAAAGAGAATATATAAGTATAGAGATATTTACGAGGAGGAAAAACATAGAAATATTAGATATGGCACTTTTGATGATCAACAAATTGAAGAAAGAGTATCTCAATATGCTTCATGATGCTTTTTTCACTATCTTATAACCAATCATGATGAACTTAGAATTATGCTTTGTCAGAGGATTGCTCCTGAAGCCAGGCTTGTTTCTACCCAGGTTGTCAGAAATGAATTCTATGGTGACTTTAATGATAACAAGAGAGTCGTTCTTGATGTCGTTGCAGTAGATGAAGAAAGGAGAATATACAATATTGAGCTTCAGTGCTATGGAATAGACAATGGTGAACTAGCGAGATTTCAGACTTATGGCTTTAGAATTGTTTCATTACAGGCAAAAAAAGGAAGACCTTATGATGAGTAAGATAGATGATTATTAATGCTTCAAAGCCGATTGATGGCTTGAATCAATACATACATCATTTTAAATTAACAGATGAGAACAATAAAGAATTGCCTAACGCTTTGTATGAGATGAATCTTGTACAATTAGTCTATCTAAAGATAGAAGAGGATGATTTTGATCAGCTTATGTATCTATTTCAAAACAACAGAATGTGAGATAAAATAAAGGCAGATAAAAAAATCGAGGAGGCTATTATCATACATGACAGGTATATGAAATCAGATGAAAAATTTGCAGCAATCCAAAGAGAAAAAGATAGACTAGCCTTAGAAACATATAAAAAAAGCCAGAACAGAAGGCAGAGCTGAAGGCAAAGCATAAACAAAAACAAATCTTTAAATATTTTATTAAACCTATTAACTAAGAAACAAATCAATCTATCTAACGATATTATAAACCTAATCAAAAATAGTTCTGTTGACACAGTCAACCAATTCATTATTTCAATCTTTGATATCGAAAGTGAAGAAGCTTTAAAAAAGTATTTTAAGTAGACTTTGTTAAGAAAAGTGTGTAATTTTTTTGAAAGTTTATCATTTTATTAGAATTTATATGTACTATAATTACTGAATATAGATTATGTAATAATAAAAATTAATATAAGCACAATTAGCCTGATTTTGAGATCAGGCTCATTTTTTTATTTTGTTTTATTGACTATCGTTGTCAATTCTGGTTATGAAATTTTCAGAGAGAGTAAAATAATCTATGTAAGTTGAAAGCGCGCGGCTCAGCTACACAGATTATTTTACACTCTCACATCATAAGGATTGTACAAATGAGTACAATCCTTAATTATTTATATACTCTTCATATTCTTTTAACCAATATACTTTGTCTTGTTCATTAATTGTTCTTATAGCCTTACAAGGATTTCCTGCTGCAACAACTTTATCTTCAATATCCTTAGTTACAACACTTCCTGATCCAATAACAACATTATTGCCAATTGTTACTCCTGGATTAATAACTACATTTCCACCTATCCATACATTATCTTTTATTGTAACCGGTAATGCAATTTCTAAATCTTTATTACGCACAAACGCATCAATAGGATGTGCTGCTGTATAGATAGAAACTCTTGGACCAATATAAACATGATTTCCGATGGTTATGCTTCCATCACCTATAGTCATAAAATCAGTATTGATAAAGCAATGATAACCTATAGAAGTTTTATCAGCATGATCATAATATAATGGTGGTACAATCAAAGTATTTTCACCAATATTTCTCATTACTGTCTTTAAGATTTCAATTCCTTTATCTAATTCATTTGCTTCTATTCTATTAAACTGTGTTAATACTTTTTTCCTAATAACCAATTATGATTATCAATTCTATAAGGATTATATAACTTCCCTTGAAGCATTCTCTCTTTATCATTCATATTACTTTAAATGCCAGATATCTTCATTATATTGTTGAATAGTACGATCTGAAGAAAAGAATCCTGCTTTTGAAATATTAATTAAAGCTTTCTGATTCCAAGATTTTCTGTCTTCATAATCACTATAAACTTTTTCTTTCATTGCTATATATTCTTTAGTATCCAATAAAGTCATAAACCAATCCTTATTCATTAATTCATTATATAATCTATATAAACTATCTTGATCACCTATAGCTAATAACTTATCACTTACAATAAAATCTACTAATTTCTTAATCATTTCATCATTATCATAAATTTCCTTAGCATTATATTGACCTGTCGCATATAAATCAATAACTTCATTAGGTTTCTTACCAAAAATATAAATATTCTCTTCACCTACAAGTTCTGCAATTTCTACATTAGCACCATCTTCAGTTCCTAAAGTTAAAGCACCATTCAACATAAACTTCATATTACCTGTACCGCTTGCTTCTTTAGAAGCTAAAGAAATCTGTTCAGAAATATTTGCAGCAGGAATTATTTTTGAAGCAGCAGTTACATTATAGTTTTCAATCATAACAACTCTAAAATAATCCCTAACATCTTTATCATTCTCTATCAATTCAGATAAACATAATATCAAATGAATAATATCTTGAGCAATCACATATGCTGGAGCAGCTTTAGCACCAAATACCATTGTAATAGGTGTTTTAGGTTTGTTTCCAGCTTTAATATCTAAATACTTATATATAGCATATAAAGCATTCATTTGTTGTCTCTTATACTCATGAAGACGTTTTACCTGTACATCAAAAATAGAATTTTCATCAATGAATATACTTTGTTTTTGATATAAATAATCTTTAAATTCTTTTTTCTTTTTCAATTTAATACTTTCTAAACGATTTAATACCTTTTCATCATCCAAATAGGCTAATAACTTTTCTAATTCCATCGCATCTTTTTTAAATTGAGAACCAATTAAAGATTCAATTAAAGATGATAATTCTCTATTACAATGTAATAGCCATCTTCTAAAAGTAATACCATTTGTCTTATTATTAAACTTTTCTGGATATAATCGATAAAAATTCTTTAATTCAGAATTCTTTAAAATATCAGTATGTAAAGCAGCTACTCCATTCACTGAATAACCATAATGAATATCAATATGAGCCATATGTACCTGATTATACTCATCAATAATATAAGTAGAATAATCATCATATTTCTCTCTTACTCTTTTATCCAATTCTTTAATAATAGGTATTAAATGAGGTACTACTTCTTCTAAATAAGAAATAGGCCATTTTTCTAAAGCTTCAGATAAAATTGTATGATTTGTATATGCACAAGTCTGACTTACTATTTTAATAGCCTCATCTAATTCAAAACCTTTATTTAATAATAAACGAATTAATTCAGGTATAACCATTGATGGATGTGTATCATTAATTTGAATAACCACATGTTCATGTAGTTTATGTAAATCATATCCTTTATCTTCACATTCTTTTAAAATCAATTGAGCTCCATTGCTCACCATAAAATATTGCTGATATATACGTAATTTACGTCCATCATCATCACTATCATCAGGATACAAGAATAAAGTCAAATTCTTTTCAATTGCTTTCTTATTAAATTTAATACTATCATTTTCCACTAAAGATTCATCAATAGTATCTAAATCAAATAAATGCAACTTATTACAACCAGAATCATAGCCTGGAATATCAATATCATATAACACTGAATTTAAAGTAAAATCTTTAAAAGGAATCTCAAAAGAAACCTTTTGTCTTTCTAACCAACTTATATCTTTTATCCAAGGATTCTTAACAGCTTTTTGTTTATGATCTTCAAACTTCTGTTCAAATAAACCAAAATGGTAATTCAATCCAATACCATCTCCTAAATATCCAAGTGTGGCAATAGAATCCAAAAAACACGCTGCTAAACGTCCTAAACCACCATTACCTAAAGATGGCTCTAATTCCATTTCTTCAATTTCAGCTAAGTTTTTACCATGAGCTTGTAAAGTTTTTTCTACTTCATCATACAATCCTAAATTGATAAGATTATTAGATAATAATTTACCAATTAAAAATTCAGCACTCATATAATATAATTTTTTCTTACCTTCATTACATGGTAATAAAGCATTTTCTTCTTTTGTCATTAATAATAATGCATCAAAAAGTTGTACATTATTACAGCTATCTATATCTTTTCCAAATCTTTCATTAAGTAATTTATTTAATCTTTTTTCCATAAATCTGCCTCCAATTGTTGAGTTGATTCTCTTTTTAACAATTCACCTTTAAATAACATCTGACGTGGTCCTTCTTTTCCTTCAATCATATCAAATAATAATTTAGTACTTGCTTTTGCAATATCTTCCACCGGTTGAACAATCGTTGTAATGGTAGGAATATAATAATCCCCTACTTCTAATCCATCAAAACCAGCAACTGAACAATCTTCTGGTACTGATATACCCCTTTCTTTTAAAGCGCGACAAGCTCCTATCGCTAGCATATCACTTGCAGCATATAAAGCAGTAAAATCAGTTCTTTCTAATAATTTTTTTGTAAGTTTATAACCTGTTTCAAAAGAATAACAATCATCATTCATATCCATATGGCATACTAAATCACTATCAAATGTCATATTTTGTTCTTCCAATGCTTTTCTATAACCCATTAGACGTAAAATACTAATACTTGTCTCTTCTTTAGGACCACATATAATTGCAATTCTCTTATGGTTAAGCGAAAGGAGATATTTTGTCATCTTATAACTTTCTTCTTCATCATCTACTGAAACTGAAGCGATTGATTCATCAAGGGCTCCTACTGTACTTAACACATAAGGAATTTCTAATTGTTGTAATTGATTTTTAGGATGAGAAAAAGATCCACCTAGAAAAATAATTCCTTTTAACCTTTTTTCCTTAGCAAGAGTAATAGCAACTTCTAATTCATTTTCATTTTCTGCGACATATTGAATAATACAGCTATGTTTTAATTCATGACATTCATTTTCAATCACGGGAATGAGTTCACTAAAGAAAGTATTTCTAATTCCTTTTACCAATACCGCAATTGCCTTAGAATGTGTACGACTCAAAAATCTTGCACTATTGTTAGGAATATAATTTAGCTCTTTTATCGTATTCATAATTAATTCCTTTGTCTCTGGATTAATATCCGGATGATTATTAATAGCACGAGATACAGTACTGACTCCAACATGACATCTTTTTGCAATATCTTTAATAGTAACGTTAGCCATTATTCTTTCCTCCCTAAAACAAGTATAGTCTAACCAAATTTTAAAAATATATATCATAAAATCATTTGAATTTATAATTCAAATCATTCTTTTTCTTTATTATACCTCACTTTCTAATTTATCGGAAACGTTCCCGATAAATCGCCAATACCTTAGCATAGTTGAAAAAATAATGCAAGAAATCAGCTAAATTCCGGTATCCTTTAGTAAAATACAAAATTCTAACCAGCAAAAAAGAGATTTATTCCTAAATCTCTACAATCTACAACTTTTCTCTAATAGCTTATGAATAGAGGAAATTCTCAATTCAAAGTCTTTTAAACTCTTTAATTTCCATTCCCAATTTGGAGATCCTACAGTACCAGCAAAATTTAATTGGGCATGATTATCTAATCCTAAAATATCCTGCATTGGTATGATTGCTATTCTTGCATTACATTCTAATGTATATAAAAGAATATTATCCAAAATCGAATCTTCATTATATTTTAAAGTCTTCATAATCTTATCAATATTATCTCTATCTTTTTTATTTTTAGCATGATACCAGCCAACAATCGTTTCATTATCATGAGTTCCTGTATAAGCGACACAATTTTCTTGTACCTGATAATTGACTTTCGCTTCTCGATCACCTAAAGAATGTTGAATAATCTTCATTCCTAACATATGATAATGATCCTTTAAAATTGTAACTTCATCTCTTAAATCACCTAAATCTTCAGCAATCAACTGAATATCAGGCAATTCTTTAAAGACAGTATCAAAAAAATCATACGCTGGTCCTAATACCCACTTCCCATTTACTGCTGTTTTTTCTCCTGCAGGTATTTTCCAATATGTATCAAAAGCTCTAAAATGGTCCAAACGAATAATATCAAACAAGTTCATATTCCATTTCATTCTTTTAATCCAAAAATCATATTTCTGTTCTTTTAAATAATCCCAGTCATAAATTGGATTTCCCCATAATTGTCCCGTATCACTAAAACAATCTGGTGGACAACCAGCAACACTAGTTGGATAACCTATATCATCTAAAAGAAATGATTTCTGATATTGCCATACATCAGCACTATCACTACCTACATATATTGGGATATCCCCCATCATTTTAATATTCTTACTATGTGCATAATCTTTAATTTCATTCCACTGTTTAAAAAACATAAACTGAATAAACTTCTCATATTCAATATTATCTTCTGACACCTTATTCTGTTTCTTTTTGTCTTGATAAGGCCATTTTTGCCATTCTACAAGATGATTTTTTTTCTTATAAACTCTAAATAAAGCAAAATTATCAAGCCAATAAGCATCTTCTTTGAATTTTTCAAATTCTTCTTTAAACTCATCCTTTAACTTAAAATTCTCATAAGCCTTTAGGAAATATTTATTCTTATATGCTCTTACTTCTTCATAATGAACAGCTTCAGCATCCTCATAAAAACTATCCACTTTTTCATCCAATAAACCATAATCATATAACTTATCCAAATTAACATATAATTCTTCACCCGCGAAAGAAGAATAAGCCTGATAAGGCGAATTACCAAATCCTACAGGATTAAGAGGAAGAATTTGCCAAATAGAAAAACCTGCCTCCACAATATTATCAATAAAATTTAAACATACTTCTCCTAAATCACCAATCCCATGTCTAGAAGGTAAACAACTAATCGGCATCAATATACCTGACTGTCTTCTTTGTAATGTCATAAGTATCACCTCTACTTTAATATATCAAGACTTACTAAAAAAAACAATTCTATCCAAAAATGTTAATATTTATCGAAAGAAATTGATATTATTGAATGATTTACCATGATAATCCTATTTTTATATTTCGACTAGTTTAGTCGCTTTTTAATGATTGCTTTTCTTTTTTAAAACTAATTAAGACGAATTATTTTAATAGAATTGTTATTTTTTATAAAAATAATATCATTATTATATAAGCAAAAAGATGATGAAAATATGTATTTTCATATCCGATGATTCTATTTTACAATCTTTATAACAATGAAGGAGGAAATAAATATGGTTAAAATTATGTTAGTATGTAGTGCTGGTATGTCTACAAGTTTACTAGTCAACAAAATGATTACTGAAGCTGAAAAAAGAGGCTTAGAAGCTAAAATATGGGCTACTAGTGAAGGAGAAAGTGCAAATGAATTTGCAAAAGATCCTGCTGATGTTATCTTAGTTGGTCCACAAGTAAGATATTTAATGAATGCTATTAAAGAAAGAACTGGAAATAAGGTTCCTGTTGAATTAATTGATATGCGTACTTACGGCATGATGGATGGTGGTAAATGCATCGATCAAGCTTTAAAAGCAATTGGTAAATAATTAATAAGGCTCCAAATGGAGCCTTTATAAGTAACTAAAAAATCACTGGGTTTGCTTGCGCACCACAAAACTAGGTGGTGCTTTTCACTTTTTCAGTTTTTCTTCTTTACATTTTTTGGAGTAAATCATTTATAGGTCATAATATATGTATCATTATATATGAAATCTATAGAAAGAAAAAAGTTGAAACCCCACTCGCCAAAGTTTTGTTTCATCTTCGTCAAACGAGAATATGATATTAACTAATTTTCCAATTAATTTTAATTCTTTTATTAAAAATTCTCAAAATATTAAGAATATTATTAATGATATCTACTTTGATGCCGTTGAATCTATCAACTTCAGTTCTATCATCTGCGATAGGTGCTTAAACAATTCCTGACATCACCACGCCTACTATGAAAAACAAATTAATATTTATGGTAAGATGATCAAAGTAAGAATTACCAGAATCATATGTACAAACTGCGGTAAAACCCATGCTATTCTTATTGAACCTATGATCACTTATATCTCCACTTTATTCAATGATCTTATAAGAATAGTTATATATAGTATTATTCTGCTTGATTCTTCATTATTTTTTATTATAAAAACAGGTTTTCATCATGTACTGACACATATCATGATTTTGTAATCTTTAACTCCAGAGGAAACTCCATCATTTTCTATCCCACATAACTTTTGTATCTTTTTTTCTGTGATTTTTCATGAGTCATGATAATATTACTGCGCTAGACAGCGTTATTGATCAGGATGGTTTTCTTGCATTCTTTAATATTGATATCAGGAATGAGGAAACATTCGCTATTCATCATAAAAGCGTTGGTGTGTATATTTTGATGTGACACTAGCGAAAAAGCCTCATCAGTGCCCCTGTCTGTCTCAATATGACCGACAAGGTTAAGGATTACTCTGTTAAGCAGATTAATCATTCCATACTGACCTCTAAAAAGTGCACCATAAACTATAACGCCAGAAGATACAGGTGTCCAAAATGTCATAAGACTTTTATGGAGCACAATCCCTTTACTGTTGCAGGCTCAAGAATTTCTCTAGCGACTGTATATAATATCCTTGAGGATTTAAGAAAGCCTAATGTGACATTTAGTGATGTTGCAAGCGTTATTATGTCTGTCAGTCAACTGTAGCACACATATTTGATTCATTTGTATCAATTTCAAGAAGAACACTAACCGAATATTTATTAATGGATGAGGTTTATGCATTTAAATCAGCCAACAGTAAATATGTATGTGTACTTGTTGATTTTAAAACTTAGAACATTGTTGATGTTCTTCCATCAAGGAGAAAGAGCCGGTGATGGATTATTTCTTTTCCATTCCTCTTGAGGAAAGAAAAAAAGTTAAGATTGTTTCCTTTGACATGTGGGAAACATACAGATTTGTATCTAAAATCATGTTTCCAAATGCCACCTGCGCTACCGACCACTTATGTAAAGTTTTACATAAGTGGTCAACACATACTTGAACAGATATTATATAAAATTAATATGATATATGAATATGTAGATGAATTAGATGATCTTTCTCATGAACATAGTCGCCAGCGTGATGAAATAATCGAAGAAATACAAAAAAAAGAATCATAATTCATCATTAAATCATGATTCTCTTATACAGTTTTGAAATCGTGGGAAGATCATTCTTCCCATGATAATCTCGTGTCTAAACCCCCAGAACCCCAGGTTAATCTAGATTACCCTTTATTCTTTGTAAGTTGTTAAAAAACGAGTAATTTGTCTTCTATAAGCTAATGTAGTATATATAATATTAATAATATATTCTGCCGCAAAAATCGAGCACATACTTTCTATGTCTTTAAATATACTCATATCAAACATTAAATAATCTCTACATAATTGCGATAAATTCTCAGTTGTTTTAGGTAATATTGCAAATGTATAAATTTTTTTCTTTTTTAATATCTGTAATATAGATTTAATTGTATCATTTTTACCGGTTAAAGAGATAAATATAGAAACATTATTAAGAGGATCATTCATATTTTTAACATACTGTTCATTTAAACCACTATGATATGTACATAAAATACCGATTGATTGTAGCTTAAAAGCCATCTGTTTTGCTAATGTATCTGAAATACCTACACCATATATATCGATTGATGTAGCACTAGATATTCTATTGCATATTCTATTTAAAGTATTCTGATCCAATAGAAAATTAGTCTGAGTAATTGTCTGATCATAAAAAGACGAAATAATATTTTGAGTGTCTTTTAAAGTCGTAAAATATTGAGCTGGATGTTTATCATTAATACTCTTATGTTTATAATAATCATGTCTTTCTATAATTATAGTAGAAATAAATTCTCGATAGTTTTTAAATCCTAATTTTTTATATAATCTTGTTACTGCTGATTGAGATGTATAAGTTCTTCTTCCTAATTCACTGCTTGTTAATTCTTTAATATTATTATTTTCATCTAATAAATATCTTGCAATACTTTTATCACTTTCAGTTAAATGTGATTCATCTAAGAAATGTTCAATAATCATATTCATCACCTACTTAAATCATTCTATCATATTTTTCTATAAAGTGTCTATATAAGGAAAAATTCATCATTTGAAAATTTCAAGTCTTTTCTTTCATTATTTTTTATTTATAATAATAGGAGGTGTTTTAAAGGAGGAAGTTTTATGCTTATTGATCCAGATACTTATATAAAGAATATAAAAAATAATTCTTTAGAAGGTTTAGTTAAAGAAAGAGATAAAATCATAAAATCTATTCATCATTATGAAATAAATAAAAACAATAGAGAAGAATTTGATATCTATCCTACCCCAGAAAAAGTATATCAATGGAACAATATTGTTCTTATTAAATTAACTAACTTAATTATGGAAAAAGCATAGAAAAATGATACCATTTCGGTATCATTTTTATTATCTAATAAAATTTGTAAAAGTAATATCTTCTTTTTCAGGTAAACCATATTTTTCTTTACCTAAAGCTATACACTTTATCAGGAAAGACATATTCTTACCTAAAGTACGCATAGTCTGTAATCCCTCTTTATCCTGTTTTACCTCTTCAGGATTATTACCGTGAACCATATTCCAATATTGACTTGAAGCAATAGGCATCTGAGAAATAGTAAAATATTTATTTAAAATATCAAATGTCGCAGTATTACCACCTCTACGACAGCTAACAACTGCAGCTCCAACTTTCATTCTCTTATCAGCTGGTGTACTATAGAATAATCTATCAACAAATGAAACTAAAGTCCCATTTGCTCCAGCATAATAAACTGGTGAACCTATTACAATACCATCACATTCTGCAAACTTTGGTGATACCTCATTAACAATATCATCAAATACACATTTTCCTGTTTTTTTACATACACGACATCCAATACATCCTCTAATATCTTTATGCCCCACATGTATAATTTCAGTTTCTATTCCCTCTTTATTTAATTCTTTTTCTACTTCACTTAAAGCAGTAAAAGTACATCCTTTAGCATTAGGACTTCCATTAATCAATAATACCTTCATATTTTCACTCTCCTTAGATTTATTTTAAATGAATATTTTTTATTGTACAATGCTTTTTTATCAAACTAGTATAACTTTATTGCATAGTAGGATATTCATCCATAATATGATAATATTCAAAGTATTTATTTTCTAAAGGAATCCATTTATTGATAAACATATCTATTTTTGTAGGATTTCTTTTTGTTAATCGTTGTATCTGTAATTCATTAGATATCTTCAATACAATAATATCACTATAATAATCCACCAATTCTGGCCTTAAACTATAACTTCCTTCAACAATATTCATTGGTTTATACTTAATGATTTCTTTTTCTGTCAATGACATCTTTGTACAATCAAATCTTTGATAATAAACATCTTCTCCTTTAGAAAGTGGTATTAACACAGTCTCCAAAAATCTTTCATATTCTACATTTCCACCAGGCTGATTTAATCTTTCTGACGTTCTTTTTTCTATTGGTAAATAGAAATCATCCATATGAAAAACATTAGCATCAAAAAGAATTTGTAGTTCTTTTGCCAAACTACTTTTACCACTGCCACACATACCATCTATCGCAAGAATAAAATTTTTCTTAGTATTCAGATATTTAATTAATTCTTCTTTAGTCAAAAACTCTCACTCCCAAACTTTCTAGTCAACATTAATCAACTCATACTCTCTATTTCCAAATCCCAATTGAGCTGCTGCTTCAACAGTATGAATACCATTTCTAGATTCAATTCTTTCAATCAAGTGTTCTTTACCTTCATCTTTACTTGCATACACTAGATCTAAACAAGCCTGATCTAATGCAATAGGATCAGTAGAACATAAAATACCTATATCAGCAATTGCAGGAT
Source organism: Bacilli bacterium (assembly GCA_036308445.1). Classification (GTDB taxonomy): domain Bacteria; phylum Bacillota_I; class Bacilli_A; order Erysipelotrichales; family Coprobacillaceae; genus MGBC113645. The sequence goes on from JAXJVS010000109.1 coordinate 37,575, forward strand.
CTTCAGCCACGGCACAACAATCACAATCTACGGACATATTACACATAACATTAATATATACGATTCTTTCTTTAAAGTATTCATGAATAGTAGATGCGGCATCTGCCATACATTCTAAAAATGAATCATGATCTGCAGTCCAGATATTTTCTGGAACTTTCACTCCATGAATATAAGCCTTACCATGTGATGAAGCAATACCTATTGAAATATTCTTTAAAGCTCCACCAAAACCACCCATAGGATGACCTTTAAAATGAGATAAAACTAACATTGAATCGTAATTGTCAATATTCTTACCAACATAATTAAAATCTAAATGATGACCATTATTCACCGATAATGCAATTTCACCATCTTCATCCATAATATCAACATCTGCAATTTCAGTCCAGCCATGTAATCTCATTGTTTCCCAATGTTTTTTAGTAGTATTTCTTTTTCCTTCATATGCAGTATTACATTCAACAATTGTCCCTTTTACATGATTGATAATAGGTGCCATAAAATCAGGTCTTAGGAAATTCTGATTACCTACTTCACCAGAATGAAGTTTAACTGCAACTTTCCCTTCTAATTTTATTCCTAATGTATCATACATCTTTATCATTGCTTCTTTTGTTATTTCTTTAGTAAAATAAACTTTTGATTTATCCATCGCTTTCACCTCATTATTATTATAAACCTTAAAGTTCACTTCAGGTCAAGAAAAAAACCTGTTTTTCAACAGGTCAGTTTTGTAAACAAGAAATCATTTGTCATAATAGTATATATTCTTTTAAATCATTGACTTTGACTAGCTCAGGAATATATTCTAATATAACTTTTTTTATTTCTTCTACATCAGTAACTAAATCACTATATAATGCAATAACTTCTGGACCAATAATACTAATAATAGAAACCATAGTTTTAGAAACAAGTTTTATTGTCCCCTCTGGAGTTAAACTCAACTTTTCAGCAGTATCACTTAAATTCATAGGTAAATACTTCACTTCCCCAGCAATACAATTTTTTCCAAAAATCAATGCTCCATCAACAATAATACCACTACCTGCCACACTATTTGTAGGCTGAAAGACAAAGGCTATAGAAGACGCTTCAGTCTGAGAGGCATAATATCCAACTGAGGCATTATTTGCATCATTAGATATGACAAAGTTTTTCTTATACTTATCTATCAGTAGACTACGTAAATCATCTGTCTGTAAACCTTCAATAAAAGTTTCAACAACATGTCCCTTATTAACAACAGAGGATAATGATATACCAATAATACCAATATCGAGATATTTTGCTAATATAGTATCAATAACATCATAGATATCATCTATTGATATTGTTGGTTTAATGATTTCTTTATTAACTATAATATCCTGATTCTTATCATATAAGCGATAAGCTATATATACTTATCTCTATTTCGATAAATAGATAGACTTAACATTGATATTCTTTTATTTATTTTAACTTTTATTGGTAAAGGTTTATTTTCAAGAATAGAATTCTTTGGTGATTGATTTTTAGTTTATTTTAAAATTATAGAAATGATTGCTCCTACATCATAAGATGCAAAAATCTTTGTTGGTATCTTTAGAATAATTTTATCTTTAATAATTTCTCTAACTTTAGAATAAATATAGGATATCTGTGGTGCCAATAAAATAACATCATAGTTTTCCCCTTCATGATATAATCTATTATAACCAACAGCTTTTACATCCAAATCAACATTTAATATTTTAGCAGCTTCCTCAATTTTCAAAGCAAAATATGAAGTCGTATAACCACCACTACAACATAATAATACTTTTATTGTTGCTGATTAACCAATTCTTTAATACAATCAATCATTTCATTAAATAATTTTATGGCATGTTTCATTGTTTTCATTTGAAAATGAAGATAAAACAAAGTTTCTTCAGTAGTTCTATTTATAACACTAAATTCAATAATATTCATATCATTAAATACAATAGTACCAATACCATATTTCGTATCAATAGTAATTGTATTTATATCTTTATCACTCAATTTAATCTTATAATCACTACTTTTTTGAGATAAAATCCATTGTTTAAAAACAATAGTATGAATATCACTTAAAAACTCATCCATAATATCACCACCTTAGCTAATACCATTTTAACATAAAAGCGATTTCTTCCATTGAAATCGCTTTCAAATAAAATATATTTTCAGTTTTATTAAATAATTTATTCAAATCTTGAGAAAAATTTACCACTTTATATCAATTTATATACTTTTAATTGTTCTTCTATTTCATGTTCATCAATGGTACAACGTGTTTCTCCTAACTCAATAGCAGGTTTTGTTTTCCCATGATAATCACTACCACATGTCACTAATACATTTAACTCTCTGCCTTTATTCAAGAAATATTCCACAGTTTCTGGGCTATGATAATTACTAAAAGCTTCTACTCCTTGAATACCTACTTTTACCATTTCATCAAAAACTTCAAATTTTCCTTTTAAATTATTACCTGGATGAGCTAGTACGGCAATACCTCCATTATCATTAATAATTTTAATAGTTTCTTCTAAACTAGGAAATATTACTTCAGTATAACATGGTTTACCTTGAGCATAATAATCCCAATAGAAATTAACATAAGGATTATCCGATCTTCCACCACCTTGACGATACGGTTTCAACAATTCATGATCAACGTATCTTTCATCATTCAATAATACTTCTGCAAACATTTCACCTGTATAAACACCATTAGAACTTAATGAATCTAATTGTTCTTTCTTTATTTCAAATCCTAAAGCATTAGTTAGTTGGATTTTTTTTGCACTACATTGTAATTCTTGTTTTAAGATATTTTCTTCTAAACTCTTAAAAACAGGATTTTTATAATCAATACCGTAACCAACAACATGTAAATTAATCCCTTTATAAGTACAATCAATCTCAGTAGCAGGAATATATTTCATGCCATAACTTTCAGCAACTCTTTTTGCTTCATCAATACCTTTAACACTATTATGATCAGCAATAGCCATAATCGTAATATGTGCATCATGACATTTTTCTACTAACTGAGTAGGTGTAAATTCACCATCATCACTATATAAACTATGCATATGTAAATCAATAAACTTATTCATCTTTTCTCCCTCTTTTCATTAAATTTTTTAAACCAATAGAATATAATCCTTTTAAAATAACATTATTAAAATCAGGAACTCTAACTAATACAGGATAGTGCATTTTAAAAATACTATAATCCTCTAAAGTCATTTCTGTATCAAAAACATCACTATGATATCCAATAACTTCTGGATTCATTACACATATCAAAGTTACAATCTGTTTTAATAATAATTCCTTCGGATTATATTTCAACATTTCATCTTGTTGTTGGTGATTGTAAAATGGTAAATAACGTAATTCTCCAGCAAAATGAGAAAAACCATTATATAACTTTCTATCTATCATCATTCCTATTCCTACATACTTAACAGCAGGCTGATAAATAAAAGATAAATGAGATACTTCTGGATAGCTATCAGAAAAACCAATACAAGCAACATTAACATCATTTTCAATAATGACTTCTAAGTGAAATTTAGAATAAATATATTTTCCTAATGCAAAATCTTCAAATTCTTCATAATCACATATATCTACATGACCATCTTGACAAACTCCTGGTATACTAATAGATAATATAGAAACATTATTATCATTTTCTAATAATTGTTTAATTGTTAAATCTAATTCCTGAATAGTTCCTCTTGAGCTAATAAGTTCCTTTTCATAAACAATATTACTCAATAAGTCTAGACTTTTGATGATTATCCTATAGTTTTTATTTTCTCTTCTTAAAATAATAATACCTATATGGTAATAATCCTTATTCAAAATATACTGTTTTGATTTTCTACCACCAGTAGATTTTGCTTCACCAATAAATTCTATTTCATTATTTTCTAATAATTCCATTAAAACATTTGTTGTCCCAGCTAATGATAAACCCGTTTTTTTAGATAATTCATTTTTTGTCCATATTTCACAATTATAAAAACATTCTCTAATTTTCTGAATGTTACTTTTCTTTAATTCGTTAATCCTTACCATTTGCTCACCTCACTTATCTTTCGTCATATTGTGACGAATGTATATTTTTATTATATTATAGATATAAATAAATGCAATATAATTTCAAAAAAAAGAAAAGAATTGTTATAATGAAGATGGGTGAATGAAATGAATATAAATGAAGTGAAAAAAAGGATTCCATCTTTTTATAAAAATATTGAATATTATGATAATTTAGACTCTACAAATACATTAATAAAAAATGGCAATTATCATCATGGTGATATCATCATTGCAGATAGTCAGAATAAAGGAAGAGGCAGAAACGGAAAAACATTTCATAGTCCAGCAGGTAAAGGAATTTATTTTTCTTTTCTTATTAATCCTCAACTTAATATTAATGAAGCATTAAAAATTACTGCATTAGTAAGTGTTTCTCTAGTAAAAGCTATACAAAAAAATTATCATATCTCCCCACAAATCAAATGGGTAAATGATTTAATCATTAATGATAAAAAAATAGCAGGAATCCTTTGTGAATCAACTTTAAAGAGTAATTATAAAGACATTGATAAAATGATTATTGGTATTGGCATAAATGTTCATAGTTATAATATGCCTGATGATTTAAAAGATAGTGCAGGATGCATAGAAGATTTTACTAATATAAAGATTTCTAGACAAAAAATCATCATAGATTTTTTAAATATTTTCTATGATGATTATCTCAATTTATCTAGTTCAAATTTTATGCATGATTATCGTCAATATTCATATATATTAGATCAACATATAAATGTATATGAAAACAATCATTGCTATGAAGCTTATGTTCAATCTATCAATGATGATGGTACACTTACCATCATCACAAATAATCAAACACAAATTTTACAATCTGGCGAAATCAGTATTCGTAAAATTAAAGAGAACACATAATCTCACCACTAACAGCAATTTGTCCTTCTACACTAGCTTCAACGGCGGCAAAATAAATTCCGCCTTTTTCTTTTGTAAATGTTACTTTTAAAGTTAATGTATCACCAGGAATAACTTGTCTTTTAAAGCGAACTTTGTTGATACCAGCAAAGTATGCAATTTTACCTTTATTTTCTTCTTTAGATAAAAGTAATACACACCCAGTTTGAGCTAGCGCTTCAACAATCAAAACTCCTGGCATAACATGTTTATCAGGAAAATGACCTAAGAAATGCATTTCATTTGCAGTTACGCATTTCTTACCAATAATTGTTTTTTGATCTTCACTTATACTTTCAATAGTATCTACTAATAAGAAAGGATAACGATGAGGGATAATACCTTGAATATCATTAGAATTATATAACATACTATTCCTCCCATTTCTTAAAGATTAATGAAGCATTGTGACCACCAAAGCCTAATGAATTATTCATTGCATAATGAATATCCTGGTTTCTTCCAACATTTGCAACAATATCTAAATCACATTCTTCATCCTTATTTTGATAATGGATAGTTGCAGGAATGTAACTATCTTTCAATGCCAAGATACAGAATACTGATTCTAAGGCACCACTAGCTCCTAATAGATGTCCAGTGTTTGATTTAGTAGAAGACATACATAACGAATTTGCTTCTTCTTTAAATGCATATTTTACAGCAGTTGTTTCACTCTTATCATTTAATGGTGTACTTGTACCATGAGCATTAATATAATCAATCTGTGAAGGTAAAACTTCAGCATCTTTCATAGCTGCAATCATAGCTTCTCCACCACCACTTCCATCTGATAAAGGTGCAGTAATATGATGAGCATCACAAGTTGCTCCATAACCAACAATTTCAGCATAAATATGAGCATTTCTCTTTAAGGCATGTTCTAATTCTTCTAAGACAAGAACTGCACTACCTTCTCCCATAACAAATCCACTTCTGTCTTTATCAAAAGGAATAGATGCACGATTTTTATCTTCACCTATATGTAAAGCTTTCATAGAAGCAAAACCAGCTACTGCTAATGGCGTAATAGATGCTTCACTACCACCAGCAAACATTACATCCTGATAACCATCTCTAATTTTATGGAATGCTTCTCCAATAGCATTAGTACCAGCAGCACAAGCAGTAACTACTGATGAAACATGTCCTTTAGCATTTAAATCAATTGCGACACTACCTGCTGCAAGATTTACTAAAGACATAGGAATAAAATATGGTGAAACTTTTGATGGTCCTCTATTTAATAATGATTGTTCAGCATTTTCAATAGAACCAATTCCCCCAATACCACTACCAATAATAACTCCTAAACGATTATTATCAATATTTTCATCTAAAGCAGCATCATCTAAAGCTTGCTTAGCAGCTATTCTAGCAAATTGAGTAAAACGATCATTAAACTTCATTTCTCTTTTAGTAAAATAATCTTCTACATTTAAATTTTTAACTTCACCAGCTAATTTTACTTTAAAATCACTAGTATCAAAATGAGTAATCTCATCAATACCACAAACTTGATTCTTAATACTATCCCAGTTTTCCTTAACCGTATTTCCAATAGGACTAATAGCTCCTATTCCTGTAATAACAACTCTTCTTTTCATCTTATTCACCTCACATTACCATTCCACCATCTACATTGATGACTTGTCCTGTAATATATTTTGCTTCATCGCTTGCTAAAAAGTAAGCTAATGAAGCTACATCTTCAGCTTCACCAAAATGAGATAAAGGAATTGATTTTAGAATATTATTTTTTGTTTCTTCATTTAATAAATCAGTCATATCAGTTGTAATAAATCCAGGAGCAATAGCATTGACTCTAATTTCTCTTAAAGCAAATTCTTTTGCAGTAGATTTTGTAAGAGCAATCACTCCAGCTTTACTAGCAGCATAATTAGCCTGACCAATATTACCAGTAATACCCACAACACTTGCCATATTAATAATAACACCTTGTCTTTGTTTCATCATTATACGACTAACAGCTTTAATAGTATTAAAAGTTCCTTTAAGATTTACATCAATAACATCATCAAAGGCTTCACCTGTCATTTTTAATAAAAGATTATCTTTAGTTATACCAGAATTATTCACAAGAACATCAATTCTACCAAATTTATCATTAATTGCTTTCATCATTAGATTCATTTCATCTAATGATGAAACATCACCTTGATAAATCATAGTATTAACACCATAAGTCTCACATTCCTGTTGAACTTGTTTTGCTTTATCTTCACTACCACGATAATTAATTACAACATCATACTGATTTTTCGCAAACTTTAAAGCTATAGCTTTACCAATACCACGACTTGCGCCAGTAATAACAACAACCTTATTCATGATTCAACACTCCTAATAATTTATTTAAATCCTCTACTTTATCAACACTATAAACAGGAATCTTTCTATTTGTTTTCTTTACAAATGAACTCAATGATTTACCAGGACCTATTTCTACAAAAACATCTACTCCTTGGTTAATCATATATTCAATAGACTGATAGAAATATACACTAGATTTAATTTGTAAAGTTAATATATCAACAATATTTTTATCTTCTTCTTTACCAGAAATATTATAAATAACAGGTATAGAAGGTTTTCTAATATTATATTTCATTAATACATCTTTTAATAAATAAGAAGCATCTTCTAATAATGGTGAATGGAAAGCTCCAGAAACCTGAAGAGGTACAACTCGTTTAGCTCCAGCTTCTTTTAAAAGTTCACTTGCCTTACTAACAGCTTCATTTAACCCAGTAATAACAATTTGTCCTGGGCAATTGTAATTTGCGATTGTAACACCATCAATATCAGCAATTACTTCTTCAATAACTGCAGCATCTAAAGCAAGAACAGCAGCCATAGACGTTGTATTCTTAGGTAAAGCTTCACTCATGATCTTACCTCTTTGTCTAACAATCTCAATAGCATCTTTAATATTAAAAGCATTAGCATAAGCTAAAGCAGAATATTCTCCTAAAGATAAACCCGCAACATAATCTGGAGTTATTCCCATTGATTCAATTGTTTTTGCAATAGCAAGAGAAGTAGTAAGAATACAAGGCTGAGCATTAGCTGTATCATTTAAAACCTCTTGTTCACCTTCAAAACATACTTTCTTTATATCTTCACCAGCTTGATTATAGATTTCTTTTGCAACTTCATATTGCTCATAAAAATCCTTACCCATTGATACATACTGGCTACCCTGTCCAGCAAATAAAAAACCTATTTTCATATACTTTCACCCATTTCTTCAAGATATTGATTAATTAATTCTTCTACTGATTTCATTTCTTTTATTTGACTTGCTTGAGTCCCTACAAATACTAAACCATTATTAACATTTCCATTAACACTTTGAATTAATGCTTCACTGATACAATATGGTGTATTTTCTGGTGTACAAGGAACCATACATGAAAGACAATTTTTCATGGTAATATTTCCTCTTTCTCTTGTCTTCTTCACAAATTCATTAACAATTGCTCGTCCTGGAAAACCAGTAGGACTTTTTACAATTTCAATATCCTCTTCTTTACAGTTAATAACCATATCTTTAAAATTTTGATGAGCATCACATTCATATGTTGCTATAAATGGTGTAGCAATCTGTACTCCAGCTGCGCCAAGTTTCATAAATTTTTTTATCTTTTGACCATTATCGATACCTCCTGCAACAAATATAGGAATCTCTTTCTTAAACTTCTCGATAAATGGTTTTAATTCTTTCTTTACGTCTTCTAATATATCTTCTAATGATTGAGTTGTATGATTTAATAAATCATCTTTCTTAAAACCAAGATGTCCCCCTGCTTCACTACCTTCAATCACTACAAAATCAGGAATATATTGATATCTTTTCTCCCATACTCTTAAAATAAGCTTAATTGCTTTACCACTAGAAACAATTGGTGCCAACAAAGTTCTACCATTCGCAAATTTAGGTAAATCTAATGGTAAACCAGCACCAGAAATAATAGCATCACATCCACCTTCAATAGCTGCATCTACATACTCATCATAATGTTTTCCTGCAACCATTAGATTTACTGCTATCATTCCTTTATTCATAGCTATTTCTTTAGCTTTTTTTATATGTTCTATTAATGCTTTTTTATTAGCTTTAATAGGATCTTTTCTAAAATCTTTATCTTTATATCCTGGATGGGCAGCACTAATAACACCCATACCACCACATTTTGCTACATGTCCTGCTAATGAAGATAAAGAAACACCTACGCCCATACCACCTTGAATAATAGGAATATCTATATGCTTATTTTGAATTTTAATCATATAAATCCTCCATTGTTTCAATAAGATTAATATAAGTTTGTTTAAGAGAAGCAATTAATCCTTCAATGATATCTTTCATGCTCTTTTCTTCCTTAATCATACCTGCAATTTGTCCCATCATAAAAGAACCACTATTCACATCACCATCAACAACTGCTTTTCTTAAAGACCCTAAAGTTAATCTCTCTAATTCTTCTCTACTTTCAAACTTACCTTCTAATGCAAGATAGTTTTTGGCCATTTTATTTTTATAAATTCTTACTGGTGTATTTACACTTCTACCAGTGACAACTGTATCAGTATCCTTTGCTTTAAAAACAATATCCTTATAATTCTGATGAATAGGACATTCACTAGCTGCTAACAAACAAGTTCCTACCTGTACTCCAATAGCACCTAAAGCAAAAGCAGCAGCAACACCTCTTCCATCACCAATACCACCAGCAGCAATTACTGGAATAGAGACAGCATCTTTAACTTGTGGAACTAAAGCCATTGTTGTCATCTCACCAACATGACCTCCAGATTCTCCACCTTCAACAATCACTGCATCAGCTCCAGAACGTTCCATACGTTTTGCTAAAGCAACACTAGGAACTACAGGTAAAACTTTAATTCCAGCATTCTTTAACTTTTCCATATATTTTCCTGGATTTCCTGCACCAGTAGTTACTACTGGTACTTTTTCTTCAATAATGACATCAATAATTTGATCACAATAAGGATTCATTAACATCACATTAACCCCAAAAGGTTGTTCTGTAAGAGATTTACATATTCTGATTTCTTCTCTAGCTTGTACTTCATTCATAGAACCAGTAGCTATTATTCCTAAAGCACCACATTGACTCACTGTAGCTGCAAACTTACCATCTGCAATGTTAGCCATTGCCCCTTGAATAATTGGATATTTAATATTTAATAATTGATTTAATAACATATCTTACCTCCATCAATTAGAGTAGCACCATAAGTTAATCCGCCACCAAAGCCAACTAAAATAATTTTACTATCTTCTTTTATTATCCCTTCTTCATCAGCCATTGCATAAGCAATAGGAACAGTAGCCGAAGATGTATTCGCAAATTCATTAATATTAATATAAAATTTTGAGATATCAACTTTCATCTTCTTTGCTACATGAGTAATAATACGATAATTAGCTTGATGAGGAATAATTAAATCTATATCATCAATTGTAAGATTAGCCTGTTGCAATACTTTTTCAATAGATTCCTTCATTACTCTAATCGCAAATCTAAAAACTTCTTGCCCTTGCATAGCTAAATATATAGGTGAATTCATCTGATGATTCAAATCACGAGTAAGAGGTAAACCTTTCGCAATTAAAACTTCCTGATTATCCCCTTCACTATCGGCATAATGATAAACAGTATTATCACCTTTACTCATAATAAGAGCACCAGCACCATCACCAAATAAAACACAAGTACTACGATCATCCCAATCAATAATCTTACTTAAAGTTTCACTACCAATAATTAATATTTTCTCAAATCTCTCTAATAATGCACTAGCAATCTGAAAAGCATATAAGAACCCACTACATGCTGCATTGATATCAAAAGCAAACATCTGTTTATCGTTTAATCCTAGTTTTTCTTGAATCAAACAAGCAGTAGATGGCGTAAAATGATCAGGTGTCATTGTCGCAACAATGATAGCATCAATCTCATGAGCATCTATATGAGCATTTTCAATTGCTTTTAAAGCAGCACGATATCCTAAATCACTTGTATTTTCATCTTCACTGATATAACGAGCTGATATTCCTGTTCTTTGAACAATCCATTCATCACTAGTATCAACTCTTTTTTCTAAATCAGTATTAGTAACTCTTTTCTTCCCTTTAGCATATCCACTACCTAATATCTTGATTTTATTCATACTATCTTCCTATCTTACGAAATTTTTCATATCGTTGATCAATAAGCTGAGTCATAGATGTTTTCTTTAATTTCATAAGTTCTTCATAGATATATCTATCTATATCATGAATAACTAATTTAAAATCATTTTGAACCCCACCTATTGGTTCACTCACTATATAATCAACAATCTCTTTATCATATAAATCTTTAGCCGTTAATTTCATAACTTCTGCAGCTTCTTCTGCTCTAGAAGCATCTTTCCATAAAATACTTGCAAATCCTTCAGGTGATAAAATAGAATATACAGAATTTTCTAACATACATATTCTATCAGCAACACTTAATGCTAAAGCACCACCACTGCCACCTTCTGAAATTACAACACATATAACTGGAGTCTTTAAAGAAGAAAACTCATATAAGCATTCAGCAATTGACTGTGCCTGTCCACGTTCTTCGGCTCCTAAACCAGGATAAGCTCCTGCAGTATCAACAAAAGTAATAATTGGACGATGGAACTTCTCTGCCTGTTTTGCAAGTCTTAAGGCTTTACGATACCCTTCGGGATGGCTCATTCCAAAGTTTCTTTTCATATTTTCATTTAAAGTCTTACCTTTGGCTTGAGCAATCACAGTAACTGGGATATCATGGAAATATCCTATTCCGCCTATGACTGCACCATCATCTCCATATTTTCTATCACCATGTAATTCATAAAAACGATCAAATAGCTTTTCTATGTAATCCTGAGCTTTTTTTCTTTGAGGATGTCTTGCTAAAGTAACTCTATCCCAAGATGATAGATTTGAATATGTTTCTTCTTTATATTTTTCTATTTCTACGAACAGTTCTTCATATTCTTGTCCTTCTAATGTTTTAAGCTGTTCTTCCATTTCTTTAATTTTTAATTCTTTATTTACGAGGTTCATAACTTCCTCCATGTAACATTAATAAATCACTTAAGACATTCTTTAAGTCTTTTCTTTCAACAATCATATCAATAAAACCTTTTTCCATTAAAAACTCTGCACTTTGGAAATCTTCTGGTAATTCTTGTTTAATTGTATCCTGAATAACTCTTTTACCAGCAAAACCAATTAAAGCTTTTGGTTCAGCAATAATAATATCTCCTAACATCGCAAAACTAGCACTTACACCACCAGTCGTAGGATGAGTTAAAACAGTAATATACAAACCACCTTGATCAGAAAATCTTTTTAAAGCAGCACTTACTTTTGCCATCTGCATTAAAGAATCAATACCTTCCTGCATTCTAGCACCACCAGATGTACAAAAGATAATCAATGGTAGTTTCTTTTTATCAGCATATTCAACTGATAAAGTTATTTTTTCACCAACAGCTTTACCCATACTTCCCATCATAAAATGAGAATCCATAACACATACAACAGCTCTTTGTTTATTGATTGTTCCTACACCGCAAACAACAGCTTCATCTAATTGACTACCTTTTTTTGCTTTCTCTAGTTTTTCTTCATAACCAGGAAATTCTACATCAGTTGTTCTGATTTTATTAAACAATTCTATCCATGATTTATCATCTAATATTTGTTTTATTCTTTCTTTTACAGTTAATTTAAAATGATGTCCACATTGAGGACATACATATTGATTTTCAATCAATGTAAAATAAGGTAATGAAGTCTGACAATGTGGACACTGTTTAAAAACATTTTCTGGTATTTCTTTTTTCTTTGTTTTCTTATCTCTTTTTAACCAGGAAGCAAAATCTTTAAGTTCTTGCTTTCTTTTCTTAAACAATTGATCCATTATCTTTTAACTCCTTTATAAATGATTCACAAAAACCAGTATCATATGTTCCACTAATAAAATCCTTAGAATGTAAAACATAATAATGAAACTTCGTATTTGTCTCAATACCATCAATAATGACTTCGCTTAAGGCTGATCTCATTTTCTTTATACACTCTAATCTTGTTGGTGCATAAGCAATAAGTTTTAAAATCATTGAGTCATAATATGGTGAAATTGTGCAGCCATTATACATAGCACTATCAATACGAATTCCTTTTCCACCAGGAACATGCATAAAATCAATAGTTCCAGGATTTGGTGCAAAATTCTTATTCATATCTTCTGCATTAATTCGACATTCAATTGCATAACCTTGGGGCTTAATATCTTCTTGTAAAAACGGTATCTTCTGTCCCTGAGCTATCTGAATCTGAAGTTTGACTAAATCAACACCAGTCAACATTTCTGTGATAGGATGCTCTACTTGAATTCTAGTATTCATCTCCATAAAATAATAATTATTATGTTTATCTAATAGGAATTCTATTGTTCCTAAACTAAAATAACCTAGATGTTTGCATGCTTTTAATGCATCCTCTGCCATTTTTTCTCTAACATCTTTATGAAGAATATGACATGGTGTTTCTTCTATCATCTTCTGATGTCTTCTTTGGAAAGAACAATCTCTCTCGTACAAATGAATGACATTACCATGCTTATCTCCAGCAATCTGAACTTCGATATGTTTAGGATTTTCAATATATTTTTCTAAATAAACATCATCCTCACCAAAACAAGCTTTAGCTTCAGCTTTGGCATTAAGATATTGACTTTCAAATTCATCTTCATTTTCAATCACTCTCATGCCTCTACCGCCACCACCATTACTTGCCTTAATAATGACAGGATAACCAATTTCACTAGCAATCTGTCTACCATGAGATACAGAAGTAACCACTTCCTTAGAACCTGGAATAATAGGAATTCCAGCTTCTTTCATCATCTTTCTAGCCTGAGATTTATTACCTAACATATCAATTAATTCAGCACTAGGTCCAACAAATATAAAACCACATTCTTCAACCACTCTAGCAAAATGACTATTCTCACTTAAAAAACCAAAACCTGGATGAATAGCATCACAACCCGTATTACAAGCTGCCTGAATAATTGCATTCATATTTAAATATGAATCTTTTGGTAAAGGACCACCAATACAGATAGCTTCATCAGCAAGCTGAACATGCAATGAATCTTTATCAGCCGTTGAATAAACAGCCACTGATTCAATACCCATTTCATTACATGCACGTATGATTCTTACTGCTATCTCTCCTCTATTAGCGATCAATAACTTTTTAATCATAATTTTCTCCTATAGTAATTAAAGGCTGATCATATTCAATAGTTTCACCATTCTTTACAAGAATTTCTAGTACTTTCCCACTCACTTGAGCTTTGATTTCATTCATGACTTTCATTGCTTCTATGATACATAAGGTATCACCAACATTGACTTTATCACCAACTTTAATAAAAGGTTCTTCATTTTCACCACTAGCCTGATAATATGTTCCAACCAAAGGACTCTTTACAACATAATTATCATTTTTATCATTCTTTTCTATTTTTTTATTTTCAGTTACTACTGGTATAGTATCTATATCTTTTTCTAAAGTTATTTTTAAATCTCCATCCTGAATATTCATTTTGGAAATA
>JAXJVS010000110.1:0-6733 GCA_036308445.1 Bacilli bacterium
TAATTCTCCTAATCGAATACCACACCAATACAAGACTTCGAAAGCATGATAAACAATATCTTTATCCATTACTGCATTAGAGAATCTCATATATTCATCTTTTGTCCAAAAATTCATTTCTTTTGTCTTTTCTTTACCCATATTTCCTGCTTTTCTTGCTGGATTATCTTTTAGCTGATAAAAACGTACTGCATGGTTGAAAATTGCACTTAACTGATTATGAATTGTTTTTAAATAACAAGTTGAATAGGGTTTGCCCCTTTCATCTTTATAAGCTAACAATTCGTTTTGCCAAGCGATAATATCAGCTGGTACAATTTCCTGTATTCTCTTCTTTCCAAAATAAGGGACTATTTTCTCTTGAATGATATATTCTTTCGTCATTAATGTATTTCTTTTTAATCGATTTAAACAATCTGATTTATATACATCGACAAAATCTTTAAATAACATATCTAGATTGTTGCTTTGTTTTTGTTTAAATGCTCTTTCATAATCCAAAGCATCTTTCTTTTTATAAAATCCTCTCTTTGTCTTTCTTTTCATGTTCCCTTGCCAGTCTCTGTAGTAGAACTGTACATACCAGGTTCCTCTCTCTTCATCTTTATACGCTGCCATTTAAGTCACCTTTCATTCCATAAAATCTCTCTTCAAAGTACTTCTTGCTTACTCTGCCATTGATGACAATGAAGTTTTGATCCTTTAATTCTTCATCTAATTGTTTAATCAATCGATAAGCATATTGTGCTGACATTCCTGTAATTTCAGAAATATCATTTGCCGTTAAAAATAGATCTTTACTTGTTTTTTTCAAAACCACTCACTCCTTTCTTTTTATCTTTTTTCACTTGGCAAGCAAACTATAGCACAAATTTTTTAATAAAAAAAATGTGCAAATTTGAGATTCGCACATTGGACAAAGTTATGAAATTATGCATTAAAAACATTAAAAACTCACAATTTTTATGTTTTTTTCAATTTATAACGTCAAAATAACGTCAAAAAGCACATAGACATTAAAAAAACGCCGATTTTATCGACGTTTTCGTTATTTAGAAATTATTCCCACTCAATTGTACCAGTTGGTTTAGGTGTTAAATCTAAAAGAACTCTATTAATACCTTCAACTTCACTAGTAATACGATGAGTTATATGATGAAGAATTTCATATGGAATTTCTTCAATAGTTGCTGTCATAGCATCTTTTGTATTTACTGCACGAATGATAGCTGGCCATCCTTCATAACGGCTTTCATCTTTTACACCAACACTCTTAATATCAGGTACAGCAATAAAATATTGCCATACTTTTTCACTTAATCCATTTTTATCAAATTCTTCTCTTAAGATAGCATCAGCTTCACGTAATGCATGTAAACGATCACGTGTAATTGCACCTAAGCAACGAACACCAAGCCCTGGACCTGGGAATGGTTGACGATATACCATCGCATGTGGTAAACCAAGTGCTTCACCTACAACACGTACTTCATCTTTAAATAAAAGTTTTAAAGGTTCAACAAGTTCAAATTGTAAATCTTCAGGAAGACCACCTACATTATGGTGAGACTTAACAGCCTTTTTACCTTCTGCCGCTTTAATTGACTCTAAAATGTCAGGATAAATTGTACCTTGAGCTAAGAAAGTAATATCATCAAGTTTTCTAGCTTCTTCCGCAAAAACTGTAATAAATTCTTTACCAATAATTTTACGCTTTGTTTCAGGATCAGCTACATCTTTTAATAAATCTAAGAAACGATCAGTTGCATCAATATAAATTAAATTAGCATCTAATTGATTTTGGAACATTTCAATAACTTGTTCACTTTCACCTTTACGCATTAATCCATGATTAACATGCACACAAACTAATTGTTTACCAATTGCTTTAATTAATAAAGCTGCAACAACAGAACTATCTACACCACCAGATAAAGCTAATAAAACTTTTTTATCTCCAACTTGTTCCCTAACTAATTTCACTTGTTCATCAATAAAAGCATCAGCTAGTTCTTTAGTAGTAATTCTTTCCATTGATTCAGGTCTTACATTCGTATCCATTCTTTTATTCCCCTTTTTATTAATCTGTATAATTATCAAAATATCCTTGAACTAATACAATAGGAGTTCCTTTATCTCCAGAACCACTAGTTAAATCACATAAAGAACCAATTAAATCAGTTAACTGTCTAGGAGTTGTACCTTGAGAAGCCATATTTCCCACTAAATTAGATTGCTTTGCTTTAATAGACTTACTAATAGCTTCTTTCAATTCAACACCACTTAAATCTTTAAAATCATTATCAGCTAAATACTTTAACTTTAACTCATTAGGAGTACCAACTAATCCATTAGTAAATGCTGGAGATACTACAGGATCAGCTAATTCCCAGATTTTACCTTGAGGATCTTTAAAAGCACCATCACCATAAACCATTACTTCTACATGTTTACCAGTCTTTTCTAAAACAGATGCTTGAATACCTTCAACTAAATCCTGACATTCTTTAGGGAATAGTTTAATAGTATCTTCAGTAGACTTATTAGAACCTAATAAACCATATCTCGTATTATATCCACTACCATTAACTGAAGCAGTTAAAATATCATCTAATCCACAAACAACTTTAGCTCCAGCAGCTTTTAAAATACGTTTAGTTCTAGCACGAGTATGAATATCACAAGTTAATATACAATCAGTATATTTTAAAATTTCTTTAGCCTGATTAGCAAATACAACTTCTACTTCAGCACCTTGTTCTTTAATTAAATTTGCATAATAATCCACATAATCTACACCTGTAAATTCATGTACACCGTAACCAAATAATTCTCTATATTTTTCTAATGTTAATACATCACTATATGGATTTACACCAGCATCATCTAATTGATCATAAGTTAATAAAGCATTACCAACTTCATCACTAGGATAACTTAACATCAATACAACTTTCTTAGCTCCTCTAGCAATACCTTTTAAACATATCGCAAATCGATTACGAGAAAGAATAGGGAAAATAACACCAATAGTTTCTCCACCTAATTTTTCTTTCACATCTTCAGCAATAGCATCCACACTAGCATAATTCCCTTGAGATCTAGCAACAATTGATTCAGTAATAGAAATAACATCTCTATCTCTTAATTCAAATCCTTCACTTTCTGCTGCTTCTAACACACTATCAACTACGATAGCTCCTAAATCATCACCTTCTCTAATGATAGGACAGCGAATTCCTCTTGATACAGTACCTACTTTTCTTTCCATAGTTATCTCCTTTTATATTATAATAATTTTTTACGTAATTCTTCACCAGATTCTACATGTAATAATGCTGGTGCAATATCAAATACTGTTTTACATCCATATTGATTATCTTTATACATGCGATAAGCTGCTCTTGCATATGCAACTAATACACTAGATGTAAACTCAGGGTTTGATTCTAAAGTTAATTTATATTCAATAACATGTTTATTTTCATCTTTTAATCCTGTTACACCACTTCTAATTACCATTCCACCATGAGGAATACCTTTGTGATCCCTATCTAATTCTTCTTGAGAAATAAAATGTACAGTCGTATCATATTCATCAAAATAATTAGGCATTGTCACAATTGCCTCTTCAATTTTAGCTTTATCTGCTCCCTCTTTAACAACAACAAAACATTCTCTTGTATGTTTTTGTCTTGTTGTAAGAATTGGGTTTTCCCCTCTTCTTACACTTTCAACAGCTTCATCTACTGGAATAGTATATTGTCTAGCATCTTGAACACCATCAATTCTTCTAATTGCATCACTATGTCCTTGGCTTACACCTTTACCCCAGAAAGTATAATCATTACCATTAGGTAAGATAGCTTGAGCATATAAGCGATTTAATGAAAATAAACCTGGATCCCATCCTACTGAAATAATACTAATATGTTTACCTTTAACACTTGAAGCATTTACATTTGAAAAATGTTCAGGTATTTTAGCATGAGTATCAAAACTATCAATAACATTAAAATGTTCTGCTAACTCCACAGTTTGTGTAGGTAAATCATTAGCACTACCTCCACATAAAACAAGAACATCAATCTTATCTTTCATATCCATTAAATCTTTCATTTCATAAACTGCAATACCAGTTTTTGTTGTTACAGTTTCGGGATTTCTTCTTGTGAATACCCCTACTAATTCCATATCTAAACTTTTAACAACAGCGCTTTCTACACCACGTCCTAGGTTTCCATAACCTACTATACCGATTTTAATCATAAAATTCACTCCTTAATATATGAATTTATTTTATCAATATTTGTAAAAAAAATCACGTATATGAAAAATAAGTTACGTTGTTATAATTTTTTATTTTCATTATTTATAGAACTGTGGAAGATATTTCTTATGAGCTTCTAACATATCATCTAAAATGTTCTTTGCAGTGATTTCACTTTGAACTAATGGATTTATTGTCATTGCTACTAAAGCATCATTATAGTTACCAGATAATGCAACATGAGTCGTTAAGATTTCAAATGCCTTTAATTGTTGAACTAGACCAGCACATTGTAATGGTAAATCACCTACACAAATAGGAATAGGCCCATCCTTAGTAATCTTACAGCTCACTTCCACAACAACATCATCAGGTAAGTTAGTAATAGCCCCATTATTTAAAGTATCAACAACTTGAATATCACCTTTATCATTATATAAAGATGAAATAAGGTTACATGCTGCATCACTATAATAAGCTCCACCTCTTTGTTCTAATTCTTTAGGTTTTACATCTAAATTTTCATCTTTATATTTTTCAAATAATTCTTTTTCTACTCTTTTTACTACCTGTGCACGACATTGTCCTTTAACTGCATCTTCCTGACAATGTTCTAACATTTGTTGTTTTTGTAAATAATAACGTAAATAGCCAATTCCAATATAACCAAAACTTGTTATAAATTCTTCACTCCAAGGTATATCTACAATATTCTTTAATGACTCATTAGTACCAATATTATTTATTCTATCAATTAATTCTTTATTTTGATTTACGCCATTCACCTTTACATCTACTGCAAAAATCATATGATTTAATCCTGCAATTTTTACATCTAATTCTTCAGGTTTAACTTCTAATATTTTTTCAATATCCTTAATCATATTCACTGGCCCATTGCATAAACCAATAAATTTCTTCCATCCAGTATGTCTAAATACAGCTTCTGCATTAATCCCTGAAGGATTAGTAAATGATACTATCCAGGCATTAGGACATAACTCTTCACAATCTTTAATAATATCAAAAATAACCGGAATTGTTCTTAAAGCTTTAAACATTCCACCAGGACCATTTGTTTCTTGACCTATAACACCATATTTTAAAGGTATCAATTCATCTTTTTCTCTTGCATCTAATAAACCTACTCTAAATTGCGTAGTTACAAAATCAGCATCTTTTAAAGCTTCTCTTCTATCTAAAGTTAGATATACTTTCATATCAATACCTGCTTTTTTAACCATACGTTTCGCAAGATTACCAACAATTTCTAATTTTTCTTTACCATCTTCAATATCCACTAACCATAATTCTTTTACTGGTAATTCGTCATATCTTTTAATAAAACCTTCTACTAATTCTGGTGTATAACTACTTCCTCCACCAATAGTTACAACTTTAATACCTTTCATAATCTCCCTCCCTCACATATTTAGCAGCTTCACTGTCCAATACAACAATCACATTATTATGTTTTTGAATAATAGAACTTGGAAAATCTTCACTCACTTCTCCATACAACATACGTTCTACTAACTTTGCCTTCTTTATACCTTTAGCTATCATTATCAACTGCTTGGCTTTCATAATCGTCGCAATACCTTGAGTCACACCTTGTATAGGAACATCTTCGATACGATCAAAACCATAATCTAGCGAACTTTGAATAGATTCCTGATATAAATCTACAATATGACATCCTCCATCAAATGAACTTCCAGGTTCATTATAAGCAATATGTCCATCCATACCAATACCTAAGATTTGTATATCTATTGGATTATCTATTATTTCTTGTTCATATCTTAAACATTCTTCATTCATATCTTTGGCAGCACCATTTAATGCATGAACATTTTCCTCTTTAATATTAATCTTAGAAAACAGATATTCTCTCATTGCAGTTGCAAAGCTTCTAGGATGCATTTTTTCTACTCCAACATATTCATCTAGATTAAATGCAATAACATGAGAAAAATCAACATTCCCTAGATTATATTCTTTAATAAAATAATCGTATATTCCTAAAGGTGTAGAACCAGTCGCAAAACCTATAACAGGTTGATTATGATTACTTATAAAATCAACAATATGTTTACCAACATATTCATCTAATACACTCTCCTCATCAAATACAATTATCTTCATACTTTCCTCCTAACTTTACCTATACTTTCATTTTAAATGATGTTATTGTTATGTGCAAGAAAATACATCTCCTGACTTATTTGTTTTATACGAATATATCGAATAAAATCAAGTTTTTAATTCTCATATTTTTTTATGATACAATGAATTCTTGTATGAGGAGGGAAAAAATGTCTTTATTTGATGCAATTTTTTTTAAATGGAATTGCCTGGGGACCATGGATGTTAATTTTATTGGTTGGTACAGGTATTTATATAAGTATTAAATTAGGCTTTATCCAATTCAAAAAATTTGGCTATGCCATGAAAAATACA
>JAXJVS010000111.1:0-31012 GCA_036308445.1 Bacilli bacterium
ATATTCTTGGTAAACTATATTTTTGTTTATATTTCTTAATTTAGCTACTTCTTTAATGGCGTCTTTCGCAGACATTCCTTTTTGAATATATTCTTCAACATGTTCTTTTATAGTTTGTTTATAAACAATGTCATCTTTTTTGCTTTCAAACGATCCCTCAACTACAAGTACCATTTCTCCTTTAATCGTATCTACAATTTCTAATATTTCAGAAATATAGCCTCTTATAATTTCCTCATGTTTCTTTGTTAGTTCACGGCATAAAGCAATATATCTATCTCCAAGTATATCCAACATGAGTTTTAATGTTTTCTCTATTCTATGTGGTGATTCATAAAAGACAACAGTTTCTTTATAGTATTTTAAATCTTGTAATTCTTTTTTCTTTTTCTTATCCTGATGATCTAAAAAGCCGTAAAATAAGAATGGTTGTGGAGTAATTCCAGAAACAACCAAAGCATTTAAACATGCGTTAGCACCAGAAACACTTACAACATTAAAGCCTCTATCACTTACTTCTTTTACTAATTCTGCTCCCGGATCACTAATCGCAGGATATCCAGCATCACTCACCAAAGCAATATTTTTTCCTTCTTCTAACAAATTTATTATTTTGGGTATAGAAGATGTTACATTATGTTCATGGTGTGAAATCAATTTTTTAGATATTTCAAAATGATTCAATAATTTAATAGTATTTCTTGTATCCTCAGCGGCTATATAATCTACAGACTTCAAAATTTCAACAGCTCTATAAGTTATTTCACTTAGATTTCCTATAGGTGTTGCAACTAAATATAGTGTTGATAATTCATTTTCAAAACTTTTTTGTCTAATCATCTATATCTTCTCCAAACATTTTTCTTACTTCATTAGAATAACTTCCATCTTCATTATGTGCATATAAAGGAGATTCAATTTTCAAACCAACATTCCCCTTATACATTCCTTCTATTAAAAATATATGTGACTCTTTTCCTACCTTTGGATATACCATTCTAATTCTTTTAGGTTCGATATCATATTTTTTCATATACATTATTATTTCAATCATTCTTTCTGGTCTATGTACCATAGCAAATCTACCGCGATTATCCAAGATTTGTGAAGCAGATTGAATAATCTCTTCTAAATTAATTTTGATTTCATGTCGAGCAATTTGCAAATATTCACTTTCATTCAAATGACTTTTTTCACCTACTTTAAAAAAAGGCGGATTACATACAACTAATTTATACTTCATACTTTGCTTTTTTACAAATTCTTTAATATCATCATGTATGACTTCTATTTGTTCAGTCAAACCATTAAGCTCCACATTTTTTAAAGCTAATTCTACAGCATCTTTTTGAATTTCTATTGCTTTAATTTGTTTATTTGTTCTTAGCGATAATAATAACGGAATTGCAGCATTGTTTGTTCCAAAATCAACAATACAATTCAAATCCTTTTGAATTGAACAAAAGTATGATAATAAAACAGTATCCAAAGAAAAGTTAAACATATCTTTTCTTTGGATAATCTTCATGTTTTTATGTGCTAACAAATAGTTAGTTACTTCGTTCATTTTTTTCCTTTTTTAACGGAGGTAATGATTTCACTTCAGATAATTTAACAAATGAAATGTTTCCCTCATCATCAATCTTTACTAAATCACTAATAACATTTAAACCAACGACTTTTACTATTTTATTTTCGTATTTTACTTTTGATCCTATTTTAGGAAAACGTTTTTTGGCTTCTGTATATGTATCATCTTCATATTTCAAACAGCATAATAATCTACCACAAGAACCAGAAATTTTATCAATATTAATTGCTAATAATTGATTTTTGGCCATATTAATAGACACTCCATCAAATTCTCCTAAAAAAGAAGAGCAACATAATTGTAAGCCGCAAGAACCAATTCCACCAACAATTTTTGCTTTATCTCTTGGACCGATTTGTCTTAATTCAATTCTACATTTAAATACACTTGCTAACTCCCTCAATAATTGTCTAAAATCAACTCTTGTTTCAGAAGTATACATAAATATAACTTTAGATGCATCTAATGTATACTCACAACTTATAAGATGCATATCTAAGTCATAATGACTAACTATTTCTTTACATATTTCTAATGATTTTTCTGCCTTTGTTTTATTAAATATATATAAATCTTCGTCTGCCCTATTGGCTCTTCGTTTTATTGGCTTTAATTCTGTTTCAAGATTAAATTCAGATAGATCTTTTAAATCAGATACAACTTCACCTAATTCTAATCCTCTTACTGTTTCTACAACAACCTTTTCACCTTTTTTTATGTCAAGATCAGTAGAAAAATAATAGGATTTTCCCACATTATTAAAGCGAACACACGCTAATTTTTCTTCCATCTAATCTTCCTTTCTATATTCTATAAATCATACTATCTATTAACAACATCACATTTGCGTTAGTATTTAATAAATATTCTGTTTCTAAAATTAATTCTATAATTCTTATGATATTTTCATCTGTATCATTTATTTTTTCAAACAAATCCTTTAATGATCTATATATAATATTCATAGAATGTTTCACGTGAAACAAATCTTTCATTCCTAATACTAACATATTCAAAAATAAACGTATAACATCTTTTTCTTTGTATTTTTTTAATAAATGTGTTTGAACATTTATTAATAAATTTTCTCTATGAAAATAAATGTCTTCTATAAAATGAGAAACTTCTTCCTTCAAGTCGCGGAATTTTTCAGAATCAATATATGGTTCACATTCTTGGTAAGAATGAAATAATTGAATCATTAAATTGGCATCTTCTTCATAGACATCATTATCTATTAATTGTTGTCTTAATGACAATTTCGAATCAGGTAATAATTGTATCACCTGACATCTTGATTGGATAGTAGGTAAAACTTTATTAATATTTTTACATGTTAATATAGCATATATACCAGCACTTGGCTCTTCCAATGTCTTTAATAAACTATTCATTGCTTCAGTTGTAGCATTTTCGATTTCTTCAATCATATATATTCTATTTTTTCCTTCGATAGCAGACTTAGAAAATTGTGTCTGAATAGATTCTATTTGATTCTTTTTTATAGATTCGTTCTTACCGCTAATAAAAATAAAATCTCCATACGAATGTTTCTCTATTTTTTGACAGTCTATACACGTTCCACAACTCAATAAATGATTATCACAAATTAATGCTCTGGCAATAAAATGTGCAGCATCATAACTATTATATCCTACTAATAGAAAAGCATGAGGTATAGTTTTATTTTTAAAACTCTTTTCTAAAATTCGATATAATATAGGTTGTGTTTTTTTTAACAATTCATTATTTATCATAATACTTCCTTAATTTTCTCTAGTACCTGTTTAAATACAGAATCAATATCTAAACTAGCATCAATTTTTACAATTCTATCAGTATATTTTTCACAAATAGTTAAATAACCATCATAAACTTTTTGATGAAAGTCTAGACTTTCTAAATCAAGTCTATTCACTTCTCTATCTTTGTTTGAATAAACTCTTTGTAACCCTTGTTCTGGTTTAATATCGAAGAAAATGGTTCTTTTTGGTAGTATATTTTCAGTAGCAAACATATTCATTTCATATACTTCATCTATCCCAATTCCTCTAGCAATTCCTTGATATACTAAAGAACTATCAATAAACCTGTCACAGATAACTATACCATCTTGTTCTAAAACAGGTAATACTTTTTCAACTAGATGTTGTCTTCTGCTTGCAGCGTATAATAGAGCTTCTGTTTTCTTATCCATAGATGTATTATTAACATCAACAATTACATCTCTTATTTTTTCAGCTATATCTACACCACCAGGTTCTCTAGTTAAAGTTACCTGATATCCTTCTTTTTCCAAATAGTCTTTTATTAATTTAGCTATGGTTGTTTTACCGCTACCTTCTCCACCTTCAAATGTAATAAACAAACCAGACATAAAAACACCTCATTTCCTATATATTATATAAAAAAAAAGAGAAGATATAAAGACTTTTTATATCTTCTTTCTTCCTTCTAAAGATTTTAATAAAGTTAATTCATCTGCATAATCGATATTGCTTCCCATTGGTAAACCATTTGCAATTCTTGTTGCATTAATATTTTCTTTTGCCAATAATTTTGCTAGAAAAAGCGCTGTTGTTTCACCTTCTCTGGTTGGATTAGTTGCAATAATAACTTCTTTAATATTTTCATCTAATCTATTAAATAAAGGATAGATATTTAAATCTTCAATAGTCTTACCATCCATTATTGAAATAGTGCCATGTAAAACATGATATAATCCATGATATTCTTTTAATTTTTCCATCGCAAAAACATCTTTTGGAGATTCAACAACACAAATAGTTGTTTGATCCCTACTTTCATCTTTGCATATATCACAAATATCATCTTCGCAAATATGACCACATTTTTTACAGTAATGAATATTATTTTTAAAATCTATTAAAGCTTTAGAAAACTGATTAACTTGATCCCTATCCATGTTCAAGATAGTATAAACCATTCTCTCTGCACCTTTATTTCCAATTCCAGGTAACATCTTAAAACATTCTACTAAGGCATCAAAACTTTTTGGATATTCCATTATAAGAATGCTGATACATCAACACCACCTGTAGCACCATTTAATGTATCTTCCTTTGCTTTAGATATTTTTGTCATATTTTCATTAATAGTAGAAATTAGTAAATCTTCTAACATATCTTTGTTATCTTTTTCTAACAAACTTTCAGAAATGTTTAACTGTGTTATTTCTAATTTACCATTAATTGTCCCTGTAATTAAATCTTGAGGACTAGTAAATTCAAATTCTTTATCTTCAAATTCTTTTTTTAATTTATTAACTTTCTTTTGCATTTGTTGTGCTTGTCTCATTAATTGATTTAAATTCATTTATTCTTCCTCCTTAAATTCAACGATATCACCAAATAAATCCACTGCAAATTGTTGGGCTTCATTCAATTCAATACGATCTAAGTCATAGTTATCAATATGTTTTAAAGTGATTTCATGAGGCATAGGTAATTGATTTTTTTTCTTTAGTTCAATAAACTTACTTCTTAATTTTAACCAATATTCTTGTTCTACTGCAATAAATTTATATTCTTCCCCTAATAACTCTTTAATAAATAAACTAAGTTGTTTATAATTTTTGTAATAATTAACTGCATTAACAGAAGGCATATATTCAAAAGATATAATCAAACCACCTTTACAAGCCGCTACAGGTGAACCATCGCATAACATAGAAGCACTTTTAGCAGTATTTAAATTTGCCAAATACCTCTTTATAACAGGCCATTTTTCTTGAATATCTTGTAATATTTCTCTTCTAGCTTGAACTAGTATATTCATAATATCGTCAATACTAACTTTGATATCATTATCAATCTCTTTGACTTCTTCATGTTTTTCAAATTCGAATGTAGGAATTTCCTCTTCGATAATAGGCTCATCTACAATAGCAATCTCTTCACTCGTATCATTAATAATTTCTTCTTCCATGATATGTTGATTATTACTATTTTTTATAATACTTTCTTGAGGTTCCACTACTTCTATCTTTTGTGGTGCCTTTACTTCTTTTACATGATTACATATCTTTAATACTGCTAACTCAAAATAAATAGCAGGATTAACAACCTTACTATATTTTTCACTAGCATCCATTAATATATCTATAAATTCAAAAGCTTCTTCACTACTGATATAAGGAACTATCTTTTCTATATCATAAGAAGATAATACAAACAAAATATCATAGCTTTTTGTATTTTTATAAATAATAACATCTTTTAAAATATCGACTAAATCTAAAGTAAGTCTCTTAATATCTATACCATTTTGACTCATCTGTTCTAAAATATCTAAAGCTTTAACCATATCTTTAGATAACAATACTTTAAGTAATTCAATCTTATTTTCAATAGATACAATACCATAAATAGAATAAACATCTTTAGCAGATAAATGTTGATCATTAAAAGCTAAACATTGCTCTAAAATAGATAAAGCATCTCTCATTCCACCATCTGCAAGTTTAGCTATCATTTCTAAAGCATCATCATCTACTAGACATTGTTCTTTTTTTAATACAATTTTCATTCTATTAATAATATCATTCAAAGATAATTTAGTAAAATCAAATCTTTGACATCTAGAAATGATTGTTGGAAGTATTTTATGTGGTTCAGTAGTTGCAAGTACAAATACAACATGAGCTGGTGGTTCTTCTAATGTTTTTAATAATGCATTAAAAGCACCAGTAGACATCATATGAACCTCATCAATAATATAAACTTTATACTTTCCTTGACTAGGAGCAAATTTTACTTTTTCAATTAAATTTCTAACTTCATCTACACCATTATTACTAGCAGCATCTATTTCAATAACATCTGGATGATTATTATTTTCAATAGCTTTACAATTAGCACATTCACCACATGGTCTCTGTTCATTGGTACAATTTATAGCCTTTGCAAGTAACTTTGCAATAGAAGTTTTACCTGTACCTCTAGGACCACAAAACAAATAAGCATGAGCAATTCGATTCTCTTCAACTGCATGTTTTAATGTTGTAATAATATGTTCTTGTCCAGCGACATCTTCAAAACGTTGTGGACGATATACTCTATATAATGTCTTATATGCCATAAAATCAACTCCTTTTTTAATTATATCATAATGTCTAAAACTTCGGAATATGAAAGTTTCATAAATAAAGAAACAAAAAAGTATATTACAAAGAATATACTTATTTATAAATTTAATAATATCAAAGCTAATAAAATAGCAATCAAAGCAATGCTTTGACGTTGAGTTATCTTTTCTTTAAATAATAAAATTCCAATTAAAGTAACTACAATAATTGTACCAACACTAAAAGTAGGATATACAATAACTGCTGAAATAAATTGTAGAGACAATAAAAGAAATCTAGCAGAAAAGTAATTAGGTATACCTATTAATACCCCATATTTAATCTCATTTATAGTAAATTTCTGTTTTTTTAAACAAACAAGAATTAAACATAAAATCAAAGCAAATAAGAATGTATAGAATAAGAACTGTTCTGACAATAAAGGATTTCCTAATTCTTTATATATCTTAGACATAGCATCAGTAGTTCCATTAACAATCAATAGTATAATTAAATCATATTTAAGAGAATTATATTCATCTTTTTTATAATTTATAAATATAATTGCTATTAGTGCAATTACAAAACCAATAACTTGTAATACTTTAGGTATCTCTTTAAATATAAATATAGATACAATCATTGGTATTAAGATACCTAATTTCATAAATAATGAAGATAAAATAATTCCATTATTATTAATACTTCTTTGAAATAAAACAAAGCTAAATAAATATAAAAAACCATTAATAATACCATATAATATGGTATTACTTACATCATTATGTGATATTAATATATTATTAAAACCTGTATAAATACTAGCCATAATTAAACATATTAAATAATTAATAGCTAATAAAGAAATATTATTTTTAATTGAACTTTCACTTAATCTCATAGTAATTGAAACTAAAGCACTACTTATAATTGCTAGTATAAGATAAATCATGATACGTTCCTCTTACTTCTCTTTTGTTTAAAATATAAAGATATAATCATAGAGCATTCCTTTTCAAAGATATTTTCAGTAATTTCAGGATAATGATTTAAAATTTCAGTTTTTAATAAATTAGATAAACTACTCCAACGTTTCTCACTAGCACCATATACGACTCTCTTTATTCTACTTTGAATAATAGCTCCACTACACATTAAGCATGGTTCTAAAGTTGTATACAAAGTACAATCATCTAAATGCCAATTATCTAGCTTTTTTTCTGCTTCTTCAATTGCTATAATTTCAGCATGTTTTGTAGCTATTTTTGATGTTTCTTTTAAATTATATGCTTTAGCTATAATTTCATCATCTTTAACAATTATAGCTCCTATAGGAACCTCATCTAACTTTAAAGCTTTCAATGCTTCATTATAAGCAATTCTCATATACTCTAAATCTTTATCCATATATCCTCCATATACAAAAAGACCATTACACACAGGTATTACTCCTTAATGCTGCTACCTTCCGGTCCTGACATGGTTCGAAGACACCTATTGTAATGGCAATGTTTATTATATCATATAATTAATTTAAATCAACAATTATTTAATAACTTCTTTTCCACCCATATATGGTCTTAATGCTTCAGGAATACTAATAGATCCATCTTCATTATAGTTATTTTCAATAAATGCAATTAAAGCTCTAGTAGAAGCTAATACTGTATTATTTAAAGTATCTACATAATAAGTACCATCTTTTCCTTTAGTTCTAATACCTAAACGTCTAGCTTGTGCATCACCTAAAGTTGAACATGATCCAACTTCAAAATATTTTTGTTGTCTTGGAGACCAAGCTTCAACATCACAAGATTTTACTTTTAAGTCCGCTAAATCACCAGAACAACATTCTAATGTTCTTACAGGAATATCTAAGTTTCTAAATAATTCTACTGTATAAGACCACATTTTATTGTACCAATCCATAGATTCTTCAGGTTTACATAATACAACCATTTCTTGTTTTTCAAATTGATGTACTCTATAAATACCTCTTTCTTCAATACCATGAGCTCCTACTTCTTTTCTAAAACATGGAGAATAAGAAGTCATAGTAATAGGTAAATCTTCTTCTTTTACAATCTGATCTTTAAATTTACCAATCATAGAATGTTCACTAGTACCAATTAAATATAAATCTTCTCCTTCGATTTTATACATCATTGCATCCATTTCTTCAAAACTCATAACTCCAGTAACAACATCACTTCTAATCATAAATGGAGGAATACAATATGTAAATCCTTTATCAATCATAAAATCTCTAGCATAAGTAAGCATTGCACTTGATAATCTAGCAACATCTCCCATTAAATAATAGAAACCATTACCACTTGTTCTACCACTAGCAACTTTATCTAACCCACCTAATTTTTCTAAAATATCAGCATGATAAGGAATTTCATAATCAGGTACTACTGGATCACCATATTTTTGAATTTCTACGTTTTCAGTATCATCTTTACCAATAGGTACACTATCATCAATAAAGTTAGGAATTTTCATCATAACTTCTTTTAATTTTGGTTGTAAATCTTCTTCTTTAGCTTCTAATTCTTTTAACTCTTGAGCTAATTGTCCAACCATTTCTTTATTCTTTTGAGCTTCATCTTTTTTTCCTTCTCTCATAAATTGTCCAATTTCCTTAGATAATTTATTTCTTTGAGCTCTTAATTCACTAGCTCTAGTTAAAGCTTCTCTATATTCTTTATCTAAAGCATAAGCTTCATCTACTAAATGAAGTTTATCATGTTGGAATTTCTTCTTCATATTTTCTTTTACTGCTTCTGGATTATCTCTTAATTTTTGAATATCTATCATTTTATTATCTCCTTTATATAAAATAAAAAAACACCTATTGTAAGGGACGATATCATCGTGGTGCCACCCTATTTCGTATCTATTGATACCTTCATTAGATAACGGCTTTCACCGAGAATTATTAATTCCACTCAAAGGTAGATTTCTATAACACCTCACTCTAGTTTTCACCAACCACTAGCTCTCTAAACATCAATGTTATATACTTATCCTTCTCACTGATTTACAAAGAAGATTATAACATATCAATAAATAAGTTCAACTAAAAAAGAGAGTTTTTTAAAACAGAGAACAACGTTATTATCTGTTAAGAAAAAAATCGATTATTACTAATCGATTTTATAAATTAAAAATAATATATTTATATTCTATCCTTTATATACATCTTCATCTAACATATTTTCACTCTTAGCTACAATCACTGATGTACAAGAATCTCCGACAACATTTAATGAAGTAACTAACATTTCAATAGGTCTATTGATTGATAAGATTAATGAATAAGCTAATAATGCCGCATCATTTGTATATCCCATACCAGTTAAGATAGTAAATAAGATTACTGCACCAGCCCCTGGAGCTGCAGGTGTTCCTACTGAAGCAATTAATGCTAATACTGCAATAACCGCCATTGAGCTAAATGATACATCATATCCTGAGCTTACTGCAACAAATAACGCTGCTGTAACTTGCATGATTGCAGTTCCATCCATATTAACTGTCATACCTAATGGCAAAGTAAATGAAGCTATTTGTTCATGTACTCCCATTTCTTCAACAGTCGTCTTTTTATTTAATGGTAATGTAGCAGCACTTGATGATGTTGAGAAACCAAATGTTGCTACTTTTACTATTTTTTTCATGAATGGCATAGGATTTACTTTTCCTAATACTTTAATATAAATTGGATATGCTAATAATAGATAAGCAAATAAAGCTATAAAAACTGATATTACATATCCTAATGCAGGAATTAAGTAATTAATACCATATGCTGCAAATGTTCTAGTTAATAAACAGAAGATTGCATATGGAGCAAATGTATTAATAACAAATGATAAACATACTTGAATAATATCACTAACTTCTTGTAATAATTTCTTAAATGTAGCAGTTTTATCTCCTAACTGATTCATTGCTAATCCAATAGAAACAGCTAAGAAAACAATTGCTAAAACTCCACCATTATTAGAAAATGCACTTACTAAGTTATTAGGTATAATTCCCATAACAATAGATAATGGATTAGAACCTGTAGATCCTGCAGAAATACTTAAATCAGCATTAACTGCATTAAATACACCTAAATTATAAGCAATAGTTCCCATTATCCCTGCCCAGATTAAAGCACAGACAGTAGTTAATAAGAAAGTTAATAATGTTTTAGAAGAAATTCTTCCTAATTTTTTTGTATCTGTAATAGTACAAATAGCTAATGTAATAGATGTAAATACCATAGGTACAATAATTAACTGTAAAGCATTAACAAATAACTGTCCTACAATATAAAATAATCCAATAGCGCTTTCAGCACCTTCTGCTGTAATATCCTGGAACAATAAATTATTAACCATTGACCAAGTTTCAGCACTTAAAACATTCTCTCTTAAATAAATACAAAGAATACCACAAACCAAACCACACACTAAGGCAATCAGCATTTTTATAGCCAATTTATTACCTTTGTTTTTCATAGAATATCCTCCTCCTGAAATTTTACTCAAATCTTCAACATTATATATAATTGTTACCATGATTGCAATATAAAATTACAAATTTCTTACTTATGTTAATAATTAGTAAAAAAACACAAATATTACATTTTATATAAGTATTATAAAAAAATATATGTTAATATGTATATGAGGTGATATTGATGGCAAAATGTAAATATAGAATCAATGACGACTTTAATCATATTTGTAATCATATAAAAAGAGAAATATTATCTACCAGTTCTTCTGCCTCTTTAGAAGATGAAGAATATTTAAATATTGGAGATGTTCGTATGGGAATACTCGTATTTGAAAGATATAGTTATAGTGGAGGCAATCGTTTAAGTTTGCATGTAACAGTTATTGAAAAGGATAATATTGTAGATATTATTGGTATATCTTCTGGAGGAAGTAATGGTTTATTCTTTAAAGTTAATACTTGGGGTGAAGACGCTTTTCTAGAAAAACTCAAAGAAGCTATAAAGAAGTTATAAAAGAAGATCTAAATCTTCTTTTTTTATCTAAAAGAAAAAATGGTTATTTCTAACCATTTTGTTCTGTATTGTCGATTTGCTCTTCTGCTTTTTCTACAACTTCAACACTTGATACAACAGAATCATCTGCTACCTTAATTAATCTAACACCTTGAGTACTTCTTCCTGCAAGTTTAACTTGTTCCATAGGAAGTCTAATAATAATACCTTGATTAGTAATAATCAATAAATCTTCATTACCATTAACAGCTCTAATAGCAACTAAGCTACCTGTCTTTTCAGTAGTATTAATAGTCTTAATACCTTTACCACCACGATGAGATTCTCTATATTCATCGATAGAGGACATCTTACCATAGCCTTTTTCACTAATAGCCATGATATATTGACCTTCCCAATCAGTAGTCATACCTACTACATGACTACCATCTACATTAATACCTCTTACACCTGTAGCAGTTCTTCCCATAGAACGAACATCCTCATTTGCAAATCTAATTAATTTACCATTAGATGCAGCTATTAAAATCTGATCATCATCTGATGTTAATTTAACTGCAACTAATTCATCATTTTCTCTTAAACCAATGGCAATCTTACCTGTTTGTCTAATATTAACAAATTCTTCTAATGGTGTTTTCTTTACCAAACCATTTAATGTTACAAAGAATAAGTATAACTGTTTATCATTATCTACTTTATCTTTATCAATAGAAATCATTGATTTAACAGTTTCTTCTTTATCCATGTTCAATAGATTAACTACTGGTAATCCTTTAGCAGTTCTACCAAATTCTGGTACATTATATCCTTTGATTCTATATACTTTACCTAAATTCGTAAAGAATAATAAATCATCATGAGTAGACATATTAATCATAGAATCTACAATATCATCTTCATTAGTTGACATACCTTTGATACCTCTACCACCCCTATTTTGAGTCTTATAAGTATCTACTGGCATACGTTTTACATAACCATTTGTAGTTAATGAGATAATAATATCTTCTTCAGGAATTAAATCTTCATCTTCTAAATCAAATGTACCTTGAATAATTTCAGTTCTTCTCTTATCACCAAATTTATCTTTTAATTCTAATAATTCATTTTGAATGATTTCAATGACTCTTTGTTCATTAGTCAAAATATCTTTTAAATCAGCAATTAATTCTAATAATTGATTTAATTCATTCTCAATCTTTTCTCTTTCCAAACCAGCTAATCTTTGTAATTGCATTTCTCTAATAGCTTTAGCTTGTCTTTCAGACATATCAAATTCATCCATTAATCTTTGTTGAATAATTTCAGTTGTTCTAGAAGTTCTAATCAACTGAATAATAGCATCAATCTGATCTAAAGCTCTTTTTAAACCATCTAAGATATGTGCTCTATCCTCAGCTTTCTTTAAATCATAAGCAGTTCTTCTTCTAATAACTTCTTTTTGATGATCTAAATATAAAGTAATTAAATCTTTTAAACCTAAAGTCTTAGGCTCATTATTAACTAAAGCAATTGTATTAACACCAAAAGTTGTCTGTAAAGCAGTTAACTTATATAATTGATTCAAAATAACTTCTGGTTGAACATCTTTTCTAAGTTCTATTACAATTCTAATACCATCTCTATTAGATTCATCTCTAATTTCAGTAATACCTTCTATACGTTTTTCTTTAACATGATCAGCCATCTTTTCAATAAGTCTAGCTTTATTAACCATGTATGGTATCTCATTAACAACAATAGCTTTCTTACCAGCATGTATATCAATGATTTCAGTCTTAGCACGCATAACAATTAAACCATTACCAGTTTCATATGCTTTCTTAATTGCTGACTTACCTAAAATATAACCACCTGTAGGAAAATCTGGCCCCTGAATATAATTATCCATTAATTCCATAACAGTAATATCAGGATCTTTAGATACAGCTAGAATAGCATCTACAACTTCTCCTAAATTATGTGGCGGAATATTTGTAGCCATCCCTACTGCAATACCTGTAGTACCATTAACTAAAAGATTAGGAAATCTTGATGGCAACACAGAAGGTTCTTTTTCTTCTCCATCATAGTTAGGTACAAAATCAACAGTATCTTTATTAATATCTCTTACAAGTTCCATTGAAATTTTTGACATTCTTGCTTCTGTATAACGCATAGCAGCAGCACCATCACCATCAATAGAACCAAAGTTACCATGTCCATCAACTAACATATAACGATAACTAAAATCTTGTGCCATTCTTACTAATGCTTCATAAATTGAAGAATCTCCATGTGGATGGTATTTCCCCATAACGTCCCCAACAATACGAGCAGACTTTTTATAAGGTTTATCACTATAACATCCAAGTTCATTCATACCATAAATAATACGTCTTTGAACTGGTTTCATACCATCTCTAACATCAGGTAATGCTCTTGCAACAATAACTGACATAGCATAATCTAGGAAAGATTTCTTCATTTCTTGGGTTAAAGGTCTTTTTTTAATTCCACGTTGTTCCATTTTCTCTCTCCTTTACTACAAGTCTAATTCTGCTTCCTGAGCATGTTCTTGGATGAATTCACGTCTAGGTTCTACTTTTTCACCCATTAAGATATCAAACATAGAATCAGCTTCCATTGCATCATCTAAATCTATTTGCCATAAAACACGATTATCAGGATTCATAGTTGTTTCCCATAATTGTTCAGCATCCATTTCTCCTAAACCTTTATAACGTTGAATACTAAATTTAGCATTAGGACCTAATTCTTCTCTTAATTTATCTAATTCATAATCACTATATAAATAATGTTCATCTTTACCATGTTTTAATAAATATAATGGTGGTTGAGCTGCATATACAAAACCTTGTTCAATTAAAGGTCTAAAGAATCTATATAAGAAAGTTAACATTAAAATTCTAATATGACCACCATCAACATCGGCATCGGTCATAATAACAATCTTGTGATATCTTAATTTACTAATATCAAAATCATCACCAATACCAGTACCAAAAGCAGTAATCATAGAACGTATAGTATCACTACCCAAAACTCTATCAATTCTTGCTTTTTCAACATTCAAAATTTTACCTCTAAGTGGTAAGATAGCTTGAATTCTTCTATCTCTACCATTCTTAGCACTACCACCTGCTGAATCCCCTTCGACTATGAAGATTTCACATTCAGCAGGATCCTTACTAGAACAATCAGCCAATTTACCAGGTAAAGCAATACTATCTAAAGCAGTCTTTCTTCTGGTCATTTCTCTAGCACGTTTAGCGGCCATTCTAGCACGACTTGCAACAATAGCTTTATCCATAATAATCTTTGCTACATCTGGATTTTCCATCAAGAATTTATCTAATGCAGTAGAGATTATTGAACTAGCAATCTTTCTTACTTCTGCATTTCCTAATTTTGTCTTTGTTTGTCCTTCATATTGAGGATCAGGATGTTTAACTGAAATAATAGCAGTTAAACCTTCTCTACAGTCATCACCACTTAAAGATTCATCATCTTTCTTTAAGAAATTACCATTTTTAGCATAATTATTAATAACTCTTGTAAGTGCTAATCTAAATCCTTCTTCATGAGTTCCACCTTCATGAGTATTAATATTATTACAAAAAGAATATATATTAGGCTGATATCCATCATTATATTGCATACCAACTTCTACCTTAATATCATCAATTTCATCTTCTACATAAATAACTTCTTCATGTAAAGGAGTTCTGTTTCTATTTAAAAAAGTAACGTATTCTTTTATACCACCTTCATAATGATAAGAATTAACTTTAGGAGTATCTAAACGATGATCTTCTAAAACTAATTTTAATCCTTTATTAAGGAATGCTAGTTCTCTAATTCTTTGATTTAATGTTTCATAATCATAAACAGTTGTTTCTTCAAAAATAAGTGGATCAGCTTTAAAAACAACAGTAGTTCCATTATCATCACAAGTATCTATAACTTTTAAAGCCTCAACAGGAGCACCTCCATTCGCAAATTTCTGATAATAAACATTACCATCACGATGAACATAAACTTCTAACCATTCACTTAATGCATTAACAACTGAAGCACCAACACCATGTAAACCACCAGAGACTTTATAACCTCCGCCTCCAAATTTACCACCAGCATGTAAAACAGTAAAAATAGTTTCTACAGTACTTAATCCAGTCTTAGGATGAACACCTGTAGGCATACCTCTACCATTATCTATAACTTTTACAATATCATCTTTTTCTAAGATTACTTTAATTTCAGTACAATAACCAGCTAAAGCTTCATCAATCGAGTTATCTACAATTTCCCAGACTAAGTGATGTAAACCTCTAATAGAAGTTGTTCCAATATACATACCTGGTCTTTTTCTTACAGCTTCTAAACCTTCAAGAACTTGAATATCAGATTCATCATAACTATGTACAACTTTTTCTTCCACTACTATTCTCCTTTCACTTTACCATCTTGAATATAAATCTTTTTAGATTTATTAACGATTTCATGATGTATGCCATCTATGGATGTCGTAGTTACAAAAGTTTGAACCTTATCTTGAATAAGGTTGAGTAACTTTGTCTTTCTAGTATCATCTAATTCACTTAATACATCATCCAATAATAAAATAGGATACTCTCCTATTTCTTTTTTTACTAATTCTAATAATGCTATCTTAATAGATAAAACAATACTTCTTTGTTGACCTTGCGAAGCAAAAGTAGAAGCATTCTGATTATCTAAGAAGATTTCTATATCATCTTTATGTATACCATCTACTGTATTACTATAATGAATATCTCTAGAATAATTATTTTTATATTTATTAAAAATATGGTCATAATTTATTTCTTTGAACGTAGATTTATAATGTAAAGATAATTCTTCTTTATTTAAAGATATATAACTATACATCTTTTGAGTAATATCATTCAATAATTCTACAAACTCTATTCTTTTATTAATTAAATCAACTTGTAGCTTAGATATTTGTTCTGTTAATACTTCTAAATAATCATCTTCTTTAGAATGTTTATCATGTAATAATTTTAAATATTGATTTCTTTCTTTTAATAATTTCTTATATTTATTTAAATTAAATAGATATATTGGTGAAATCTTAGATAACTCAATATCTATAAACTTTCTTCTTTGTTTAGGACTACCTTTGATTAACATTAAATCTTCTGGTACAAATAAAACAACATTTAAATATCCTACATAATCACTACTTTTTGATATTTCAGAAGAATTAATCATTGCTTTCTTACCTAACTTAGAAATAACAATATCAAGTTTTAAATCTTTTCTATTTGTTGTTACGTGAGTAGATAACTTAGCAAAGTCATGATTAAATAAAATCATTTCATCTAAAATATGTGTTTTAAAACTTTTAGATAGAGATAATAGATAAATAGCTTCTAATAAATTCGTTTTACCTTGAGCATTTTTACCTATAAATATATTCATAAAAGGATCAAAACTGATTGCACACTCCTGATAATTACGAAAATTCTTTAAAGAAATATCTTTAATTAACATTATTCAACTACATAAGTTGTATCTTCAAAAGTTACTTCATCACCAGGATATAGTTTCTTACCTCTTCTTGTATCTACTTCACCATTTACAAAAACTAAACCATCCTGAATCACAAATTTAGCAGTAACTCCTGAATCAACTGCATTTGCTAATTTAAGAAATTGACCTAGTGTTATATAATCAGTCTTTATTTTTACTTTATTCATATTTCATCATCCTCGTCGTTTATTTAACATATCTATTATAGCACATTTTTTATAAAAATCCTAGTTTTAATCGATATAAACCATTTTTATTAAAAGTATATAATTTTATATTTTATATAAAAAATGTCTTAAATCGCTTAAAATACGGTAAAATAAAGGATGTTAAGTATTTTAAACTCAATAATTATAAAATAAAAATATCTCTTATATTATAACAATACTCTAGGAATACACATATTTATATTATTATATATTTAAAAAGAGTCGTATTGTTTGAAAAGATTTAACTATTCCTTTTGTATTATCTTTATATTTATTTTTGTAATATTAAAAACCTTCTACTACATATACTGTAATAGAAGGTTTTTATTTCTAATAAGTTCTTACAGGTAATACTAATTGAATTATATCTTCTCTTTCGATATCTTTAATAATGAAAGGTCTCATTTCTCCAGTAAATAAGATAACTATCTTTTCACTATTTATAGCTTTAATCGCTTCATTCATATATTTAGAACTAAATGATATATGTAATGAATTTCCTTTATAGAAAGCTTTACTTAAGTTTTCTTCTACAGATCCAATTTCTTGACTATATGAAGACATAATCACTTGTTCATCATCCATAGTAAGTTTTACAATATGATTTTGTTCAGATGATAATAATGATGCTCTATCTAAAGCACTTAATAAACTAACTGTATCAATATTCATAGAATAATCAAATGCATCCGGAATTAAACGACTAGTATCAGGATAAGATCCATCAATTAATCTTGTTTGAATTAATACATTATTAATAATAAATAAAACTTTTCTATCAGATACATATAAATCAATAAGTTCATCTTTTTCAATAATTCTGCTAATTTCAATTAAACTCTTCTTTGGAATAATGATATTAAATGAAATATTAGAATCAATTTTTAACATTTTCTTAGCTAAACGATAACTATCAGTTGCAATACATTCTAAGATATTATCTTTAGCCTTAAAGTTAACACCAGTTAATACTGGTCTAGTTTCTTTTTCACTAGTAGCAAAACTTGTTTGTTCTATTGCTTGTTTTAATTCTGAAGATTTTAATTGGAAATGACTACCGACCTTATTTAAATCAATTCTTGGATATTCAATATAAGATGTACCGTTTAAATCAAATCTAGAAGAATTACTTTCAATTCTAGTTAAAGTACCATCTACTATATAAATATGTACAATATCTCCTTCAATCTTTCTAATAATTTCTAATATATATTTAGAAGATAAAACAACAGATCCTACTTCTAATATTTCAATATTCTCACTGATAGTTGTCTGAATAGTAATATCACTATCACTACCAGTTAAAACTAAACAATCTTCTTTTAATTCAAATTTAATACCTGTTAATACAGGTAAAGGGCTTTTTAAAGAAACAGCTCTTGAAACTTTAGTTAAAGCATTTAATAATTCAGTTCTTTTGACTTTAAAATTCATAATTTTCTCCTTTATATATATTTTAAATATAATAATTAGTAATAATAATACTGTGAATAATGTGAATAACTTACAAAAAAGTGGTTTTAATCAATATTTTTTGATATAAAACCTGTGAATAAATTGTGTACAATTGTGAATAACTTTTAGACTAACTTACTTTTTAATTCATCAATTGCTTTTTTATAATTCATATCTTTTTTCATGTTTTTAGTGACTTTATCGCAGGCCTTCATGACAGTTGAATGATCTCTTCCTCCAAATTCATGACCTATCTGTATAAATGATATATCTTTAATTAAGTTTCTTACTAAGTACATAGCAATATGTCTAGCAATAATAATATTAGAGGTTCTTGATTTAGAATTAATTTGAGCAACTGTTAAATTATAATAATCAGCTACAGTTTTTTTGATTAAATCAACAGTTAATTCTTTCTTTTCTTTTTCTTGATGATAAGTATCAGCAAAAGCTTCTAAAGCAAAATCTAAATCAATCTTATCTAATTTTTTACCGCATATAAGCTTATAAAACAGTAATCTTTTTAATGAACCTTCTAACTCTCTAACATCATTATTAAAATGACTTGCAATAAAATCTAATACTTCTTCTGTAATTGGAAACTCTACATTCTCTAATTCTATTTTTTTTCTAAGAATTGCTTTGGAAGTTTCAAATTCTGGAGTATCAATACTTACCGTTAATCCTTGTGTGAAACGACTTACTAATCTTCTTTCCATTCCTTTAAGTTCACTAGGAGGTTGATCACTAGTAATGACAATTTGTTTTTTGTTTTTCTTTAATTCATTAAATATATTAAATAGAACTTCACTACTAGATTCTTTTGCAGCTATGAATTGAATATCATCTATTAATAATATATCAATATGACGATATTTAAAATTAAAATTATCTACTGTGTTATCTTTAATAGATTTAACATATTCATTAACAAAGCTCTCACTAGTTGTATAAAGGATTCTTAAAGAAGGATTTCTTCTCTTGGCATAATTACCAATAGCATTTAATAAGTGTGTTTTTCCTAGTCCAGATTGACTATAAATAAATAATGGACTATAAGAAATTCCTGGTTTCATTGCAACAGCTAAAGAAGCGTTTTGAGCTATTCTATTACTGTTACCAACGACAAAGGTTTCAAAAGTAAGATCATTATTAAGATTATCTTCTACTTCTAAATAATCATCATTATTAATATGTGTATTCAAGTAATCTTCTTCAGTTAAGAAGACTAAATGATAATGACTATTAGAAACAGTATTGAATATCTCTTCTAATGTTTCTTTTTCACTGACAATAATTTCATAATTATACTTAAATTCAATAGTTATAATGATATCACTATCTATAACTTCTCTAATCTTTAAAGGAGCAAAAAATGAATCAATTGTAATACTGTCTAACATCTGGCTATTGAGCATCTGTTCTCTAAAAATACTTAATGTTTTTGCCCAATTAAGTTCTAATTGATCCATATTACCACCTCACTCACAATCATTATAAAGGAAATTGTGCATAATTAAAAGAACAAAAAAATTATTCACAATTTATGCACATAGTTGTGCACAGTGAAAAAGCCTGAAAAATCGGTACTTTTTTTCCTTAGCAACAAATTCACAGTTATGCACATTGTGTACAATTTTTTTGAGATTGTGAATAACTGTGAATAAAAATACTAATTCACATCTTATTCATAAGTTATTCAATAAAAAAATGTAGAAATAAAGAGAAAAAACAAGGGTTTTCCACAATTGTGAATAACCAGTTTCACATTGTGAATAAATTGTGAAAAAGAAAGATAAATAGATAATATTTTGAATTTCATCATTGACTTATGCAAATAAAAACAATATAATAATGGAGCATATGTTTACTGTGTATAAAAATATATTAATTTTGGAGGTGTAATAAAATGAAAAGAACATATCAACCAAATAAGAGAAAAAGATCAAAAACTCATGGTTTTAGAGCTAGAATGGCAACAGTAGGCGGAAGAAAAGTACTTGCTCGTCGCCGTAAAAGAGGAAGAAAAGTTTTATCTGCCTAATTAAAAATCCACTTTTATGTGGTTTTTTTTCTAAATAAATATGGATAAATTACATAGAGTTAGAAAGAATGAAGATTTTCAATCTATTATTAAGGATAAAAAAAGTGTCGCAAATTCTAAATTTGTGGTTTATTATAAGAAGAATAATTTATCTTTATTAAGAGTTGGATTTTCAGTAAGTAAGAAATTAGGTAAAGCGGTTATTCGTAACAAGACTAAAAGACAGGTACGAATGATGGCGAGAGAAATTTTTGATCAAAATCAAAGTATGGATTACATTATTATAGTAAGAAATAAATTTTTAGAAAGTTCATATGAAGAAAATAAAAAAGATTTATTATTCTTATATAATAAAATAAATAGAAGGATGGACAAGTAGAAATGTATTTAGATCAACGTACAAAAAAGTTTTTAAAAGTTTTTGGTATTGTTGCTTTAGTATTTGTATTAGCTGGATGTACATCTAACTTAGATGCTAATGGAAAGTTAATCGCAGAAAGAGCTATTAATGAGTCTACGAAATGGTCTTTAGATGCAGGTATTTTTGATTTCATTTTAACAATCCCTATTGCTAAAGGAATTTTATTTATTTCTAATTACTTAGGTGGTATTGTTGGTGGGGTTGTCGGAATGACAATATTTGTAAACTTATTAATTTTACCAATTATGGTTAAGTCAACAGTATCTTCTCAAAAGATGCAATTAATTCAACCAGAAATCGAAAAAATTCAAATGAAGTATAGAGGTCGTAATGATCAAGCATCACAAATGCGTATGAGTGTTGAAATACAAAACTTATACAAGAAACATAACATTAGTATGTTTGCTTCATTTACAACTTTCTTAACTTTACCTATTATGTTGGCAATGTGGCAAGCTGTTCAAAGATTAGAAGTTATTTATACTACTACATTCTTTGGTTTAAACTTAGGTGAAAAACCTTTAGAAATGATTACTAGTGGTAAATGGCAATACTTATTTATTGTTATTATTGTTGGATTAACTCAATTCTTTGCTATTCAGATTAACCAGATTATGTTGAAGAGAAATAGAAAGTATAAACCTTCTTCTCAACAAAAACAAATGAATCAAATGAACTATATGATGACTATTATGATTGTATGGTTTGCATTAAGTATGCCTACTGCAATGTCTTTATATTGGATTACTACTAACCTTATTACTGTAGCTAGAACAGTTTATATTCAGCTATATCATATTGAAAAGCAAGATAAGGGGAATTAAAAATGAAAATTTATGAAGGTAAAACAGTAGAAGATGCAGTTGCATATGCATGTGCAGATTTAGGTATTGCGGCTGACGATTTGAATTATGAAGTCATTGAAGAAAAAAAAGGACTTTTCACAAAAAAAGTCGTTATTGAATGTTATACTACTGATATGATTTTAACTTATATGGAAGATTTTGTAAGAAATACTCTTGCAAATATGGAATTTGAAGTTGAAACAGTATCTTATATTCAAGATGATAGATTATATTGTAATGTAAATACAAATAATAATTCTATTTTAATTGGAAAAAATGGTGTTATCTTAAGAGCATTGAATTTAATTGTAAAGAATGCTGTTAACCATGAATTCAAGAAGAGAATTGAAATTAGTATTGATATTAATGGATATAAAGAAAGTCGCTATAAAAAAGTTATGGCTATGTCTAAAAGATTAGGAAAACAGGTCTTAAGAACTAAAGCTCCTATTAAACTAGATCCTATGCCAGCTGATGAAAGAAAAGTTATGCATCAGACAATTGCTGAAATGGGTCATTTAAAGACTGAAAGTAAAGGCGAAGGAAAAAATAGACATATCACAATTTCATATGTAGATTAAGAAACTCTAATAACAGAGTTTCTTTTTTTATTAAGATTTTGAAAGCGTTAGTCTAAATACAATAATAGAGGTACATCTGTACCCCTAAATGTTTGTATAAGCTAAAAAACTACTATATTAGAAAATTTCGCTAGCAGTTCTGCATTAACTGCATAAAGAAAAATGAAGTTGTCTCCGCAACAACTTCATCATATAACATTTTTAATTATTGCACCTGTCTACTTGACAGGGGCGTCCCATATCTAGTGCCTTTTTCTATAGAATTAAAGATAGTTATGTAAAATACTTTAAATGAAATTAGAATATTTTTCATATAAATCTAAATATAATTTTTCGACTTCTTCAAAAGGAATAAACTGGTATTTAAATTGTATATGTAATTTAGGT
Organism: Bacilli bacterium; assembly: GCA_036308445.1. Classification (GTDB taxonomy): domain Bacteria; phylum Bacillota_I; class Bacilli_A; order Erysipelotrichales; family Coprobacillaceae; genus MGBC113645. The sequence continues at coordinate 23,235 of JAXJVS010000111.1, forward strand.
TCTGGTCTATCTGGAGTTTCATTCAATAAATATTTTAAATCATAATATAACATATCATCATCTATAGATTTGATGATATGTTTTTCTTTATCAGTTAAAGGTGTACCTAAATATTTAATATAGATAATATCTAATAGTTGTTCTTCATTTTTTTGATAATCTAGTAATTTTTTCTTGAAAGGACGAGGAACATCTGACATATATGCTTCACTAGCATCGTGAATCAAACAAGCAAGAATTATTTTATTAGAATAATTTCTAGCTTCAGCTTCAAGGGCACAAATAATACAATGTTGTGCTACTGAGAAAAAAGTTTTTACATGTCCATTTCCTCTACATGTAAGAGATAAAGCGTGAGCTATATCTTTAATATCGATTAAATTTATATCAGGATGAGTAGGATCGAAATGCTTACCTGTAAATGTAGTTATATGATTCATTATAGATCTCCAATCTTTATTATATTATGTATTGTAACACATAATATAATAAAGATTATAAATATAAAATTAATTATCTTAAATCTATGATTTTTAAAATGATCTGATATAAGATATAGATATTTAAAAAAGATATGTTATACTATACAAGAAAGTAGGTGAAAGAATGAATGATGATATTATTGTTGCGATAGCTACATCTAGATTAGAAGCTGCTATTTCTATTATTAGATTGAGTGGAGAAGGATGTATTGCGTTTGTTCAAGAATTTTTTACTGGAAAGATATTAAATAAAGATAGTCATACAATTACATATGGTTATATTAAAGATAATAATGAAAAAATAGATGAAGTACTAGTTAATATATATAGAGGTAAAAGAACATTTACTGGTGAAGAAATGGTTGAGATTAATTGTCATGGTGGTGTTTTTATTACTCAAAAAATACTGCAATTATGTTTAAATAAAGGTGCTAGAATGGCAGAGCGAGGAGAATTTTCTAAAAGAGCTTTTTTAAATGGAAGAATAGATTTGTCTCAGGCTGAAGCTATTACTGATTTAATTAGTGCTAAGAATGATTATAGTGCTTCTTTGGCTTTAAAAGGTATTCAAGGTAATATTAGTCATTTTGTGAAGGATCTTAAAGAAGATTTAATTCAGATTATTACACAGATAGAAGTTAATATAGATTATCCAGAATATGATGATGTAGAAGAATTAACTGCAGATTCATTACTTCCTAGAAGTGAATCATTAAAGAAAAAGATGGATAAGATATTAGAATCTTCTAAGAATGTTCATTTAATGAAAGATGGTATTTCAACTGTTATTGTTGGGAAACCCAATGTAGGTAAATCTAGTTTGTTGAATGCTTTATTACAAGAGAATAAAGCTATTGTTACTGATATAGCAGGTACTACTAGAGATATAGTAGAGGGTACTATTAGATTAGATAATATTATATTAAATATGATAGATACTGCTGGTATTAGAGAAACAGATGATATGATAGAAAATATGGGGGTACAGAAATCTAAAGAATTGATTCATAAAGCTGACTTAGTATTATTAGTATTAGATGGGTCATCTCCATTACAACAAGAGGATCATGAGTTATTAGAGATGACTAAGGATACTCAAAGAATTATTATTATTAATAAAAAAGATAAAGGATTAGTTATAGATGCAGAAGGTATAACTATGAGTGCTAAAGAAAATGATATAGAAGAATTGGTAAATAAGATAAAAGAAATGTTTGAGTTAGGAAATATTACTTCTAATAATGAAGAACTATTAACAAATGCTAGACAATTACAATTATTAGAAAAAGCTAATCAATCATTGGAAATAGCAATTCAGGAAATGAAAGATGGTATACCAACAGACTTAATAGTAACTGATTTATATGATTCTTGGGAGAATTTAAAAGAAATTTTAGGAGAGCAAGCTAAAGAAGATTTACTAGATGAATTATTTAAAAGATTTTGTATTGGAAAGTAAAAAGACATTGGAAATTATCCAATGTCTTTTATAGTGCTGTTCCAAAATGTATTGCTATATACGCAAGTTCATGTTTATTAAATGATTTATCATAATATTTTTTTACTACATCATTTAATATATTAGCACATTTAAATTCAAGTTCATGCTCATTTTTGATTGAATCAACTAGAGGGTTATCAGTTAATTGTGAATCATTTTGTAATCTTTCGATTGCTGGAAAGAAATGTAAAGTAATGCCTCTATAGAAATTTTCATTAGCTTTAATATCAATCTTTAATTCATCATTGATTCTCTCGGTAGCTTCATCAATAACTGTTTCAATGATATCATCTAAAATATCAAATTCGAAATTAAAATCAAAATCAAATAAGTTCATTTGAGAAAAATACATTGTAATGTAATACATTTCACTTCTGTGCATAGGAATATCATATGCTTCAGCAATCTCACTAACAATTTCTTTAGCAATATTGTAATATTCGTGTTTTTTTAATTGCTTTAATTGGCTTATACTAGTTGAAATGTAACATCCATTTAATTCTCTTGATACGTTTAAAGATAAATGAATTGCTAAGTTTTCAATAACAGTTTCTGCAACATCAATGTTATTTTTTTCTACATGTTTCTTTAAAATATTTAAAATATTTGCCTTTTGATTTTCAAAAGAAGTTTCTAATTCAATCACCATAATACCTTCTTCTCCTTCGCCTTACACATAATATATTATTTGAATTCAAATGTCTACATAAATATTCACTTTTTTCAAAAAAAATAAAGCGCTTACACTAAGTCTTCAAATAATTGATACATTTTCAGTTGTGTTTCATTAATATCTTGTAAAGCTTCATCAATTTTTCTAGCAATAATTTTATTATCTTTTTTACAAACACAGTACCCACTTTTATTATCTAATAACAATTCAACAGCAAATTGTCCCATCTGTGATGCTAAAATTCTATCTTCTGGAACAGGAGTTCCTCCTCTTTGAATATGACCTAAAACAATAGATCTACCAGAAAAATTAGTTTCATTTGAAATTCTTTGAGCTAATTTTTCTACATCAATTAATTTTTCACTAGTAATAATAATAGCATGTTTTTTATTTTGATACTTTTCACAATAATCCATCATCTCTACAATTTTATCTTCATCATACCCAGTTTTATTTGTAATAACAACTTCGCTACCACAAGATATAGCAGAATATAAAGCTAAACTATCCCTATTGTTTCCCATAACTTCAATAACAAAACAACGATGATGAGAACTAGATGTATCTCTTAATTTATTAACAGCGTCAACTATATTAGATAAAGCAGTGTGAAATCCTATAGTTTCATCTGTACCGTTAATATCATTATCAATAGTACCAGGAATACCGATGCAATTAAATCCTTTTTGACTTAATGCTAAAGCTCCACGATAAGATCCATCTCCTCCAATAACAACTAAACCATCAATTTCATTTTTCTCTAATTGTTCAATAGCTTTATATTGTACTTCATTTTCTTTAAATTCAACTAGACGAGAAGAAGAAAGAATTGTTCCACCTTTACTTAAGATTTCTGATACATCACTATAACCTAGACGATGAATCTTACCTTCAACAAGTCCTTTATATCCTTCATAAACCCCAAAAACTTCTAATCCCTTTTTTCTGGCAACTCTTACAACAGCACGAATTGCAGCATTCATACCAGGTGCATCACCACCTGATGTTAAAATAGCTATCTTTTTCATAAAAATCCCCCATTTGTATTTTTTAATTTTAATACAAGATGTGAGATTTAACAATTAAATTTATGAAAAATAAAAATAATTAACTAAAACTTATAAAAACAACAAAATATTGCACTTTTGTATGTACAATACAAGATATTAATGATATTTATACATATGAAATATATAAAAATATATGATAAATAAAAATTAAAAAGTTAATAATCATTGATTTTTATTGTTTTAAAGATGGTTATGTGTTAGTATTATTGCAAGAATAGATAGAGGCGCAAGAGTTATGAATTCTTTATTATATGGGTGCAACCAAATATGGAACAAGGGGCAATTGCCGAAGGGATAATAGTTTGCACACTATTATTGCCTGGGGGTAGGAAGAATATTTCTATCACTGTCATTACAAAGTAATGAGGAGCTATCATCAATAAAAAGTTACTTTTTTATTGCAATGGCTCATTGCAATTTTTTATTTATGAAAGAAGGTAAGAGAAATGGAAAGAGATGTAATTACACATGTAGAGAGTAATACGAATATCATTCAGGTGAAGTTAATGAATGTTGAAAAGAATTCTTTATTTGTAGCTAAAATCTTTGAAATTATTTCTGGAGAAGGAATCAATATTGATATGATTTCTCAGGTGATGTTGGAAGAAGAAATGAGAATTGATTTCACTTGTGATGAAAAGGATCAACATTTATTAAATAAAGCTTTAGAAAAAATAAAAGAAAAGCATCCCAGAATCATGATTTATTCAATGAAAAATGTAGCCAAATTAATGGTAGAAGGATTAAAAATGAAAAATGAGATCGGTGTTGCATCAAAAGTCTTTTCTATTCTAGGAAAAAATCAATTTCCACTTTTACAAGTTACAACTTCTGATACATCTATTTCTTATGTTTTAGAGAAAAAAGATGTTGATCAGGCCGTTGAATTAATAAAGAAAGAATTTAATTTATAGGAGGATTGTTATGGCTGTATTTGAAGGTAGTGCTGTAGCATTAGTACTTCCAATGTTTGATGATGGAAGTATTGATTATGAAGGTTTTAAAAGACAAGTTCAAAGAATGATAGATGGTGGAGTACAAGCTCTATTAGTTAATGGTACAACAGGTGAAACTGCTACTATTACTATTGAAGAAGAATTTGAGTTAACAAAGATAGTTATGAATATGGTAAAAGGAACTGATGTTAAGGTTATTGCCGGTGCTGGTTCTAATGATACTGCTACTGCATTGAAGAAAGCAATATTTGCTAAGGAAGTGGGAGCAGATGCTATCTTGGTTGTTACTCCTTATTATAACAAAACTAGTCAAAGAGGTTTAATTGATCATTATACTTATTTAGCAGATCAAGTAGATATTCCAATGATTTTATATAATGTTCCAGGAAGAACAGGAATGAATATTAGTGTTGATACTGTATTAACATTAGCTAAACATAAGAATATTGTTGGTATGAAAGATGCAACTGATAATATTAATTATGCTATGGAAATATTAACTCATACTAAAGATTTAGATTTTGATATGTATAGTGGATGTGATGATAATATTCTTCCTTTTATTGCAGCGGGTGGAAAAGGAATTATTTCTGTATTATCTAATGTTTATCCAAGAGAAACTGAAATGTTTGCTCAAGCTTGTTTGAAAGGTGATTTAGAATTAGCAAGAAAAATGGCTTACGATTTAAATGATGTAAGTAAATATTTATTTATTGATGTTAATCCAATTATGCCTAAAGCAGCATTGGCAAAAAAGGGAGTATGTAGTGAAATGGTTAGAAGACCATTAATTCCTACTACTGATGTTAATAAAAAATTATTATTTGATGCTATGAAAGAGTTTGAGAAAAAGGGTTATTAATATGGATGTACTAGTATATGGTTATGGCTTAATGGGAAAAAAGGTTTCTCAAGCTGTAAGAAGTGATGAAAATATGAATTTAGCAGGAATTGTTTCGCCTGTATTTGATGAAGAGGTAAATGAAAAGACTTTTAATAATCTTTCTGAATGTAATATACAGGTTGATGCTATTATCGACTTTTCTCATCCTAATAATTTGGAAGATATTTTGAGATATGCGATTTCTCATCATTGTCCTCTAGTTATTGCTACTACAGGATATAATGAGCAGCAGTTATTAAAAATAGAAGAAGCTTCTTCGCAAATACCAATTTTTCAATCATATAACACATCTTTTGGAGTACAGATGTTGACAAAGATTGTAAAAATGGTATCAAAAGAATTTTTTGATAATGGTTTTGATATTGAAATATTGGAAAAGCATCATAATCAGAAGATTGATGCTCCTAGTGGTACAGCTAAATTATTATATGATGTTATGAGTGAAGATATTGATGCTAAGCCAATTTATGATAGAAGTGAAGTTCATCACAAAAGAGAGAAAAATGAAATTGGAATCCAGTCAATGAGAGGTGGAACAATTTTTGGTGAACATACAATCATGTTTGCCGGAAAAGATGAGATTGTAGAAGTTAAACATACTGCGTTATCAAAAGAAGTATTTGCTCAAGGAGCTATTGCAGCTTTGAAAGCTATATATAACAAAGAAAATGGTTTGTTTACTTTAAAGAATCTATATTAGGAGGAAAAGGAAATGGTACTTCAAAGTGAGTTTATTACAATAAAAGATAATTCATTGTTTATAGATGGCGTCAATGCGTCAACTTTAGCAAAGCAATATGGTACACCTCTATATGTTATGAGTGAAAGTCATATTAGAAAGCAATTAAACACTTTAAAAGAGAATTTTATGGATAAGTACGATAATACTTTACCTTTATTTGCCTCTAAATCTTTTAGTTGTTTAGAAATTTATAGAATTGCAAATGAATATGGTATAGGTATTGATTGCGTAAGTGCAGGAGAAATTTCTATTGCATTAAAAGCTGGATTTAATCCAGAAAAGATTTACTTTCATGGAAATAATAAATTACCTTCTGAAATAGAGTATGCTTTAAAGAACAAAGTAAGTCATTTTGTAATTGATAATTTCTATGAAATTGAATTAGTAGAAGAGATTGCAAGAGAATTAAATACAAAAGTTTATGCTACTATTCGTGTTACTCCTGGTGTTTATGCAGGTGGACATGATTATATAAGGGTAGGTGCTAAGGATACAAAGTTTGGTTTTAGTAGTCATGATAATACATATTTAAAGGCTATAGGATTGGTCTTGGATTCAGAATATATTGAATTTGAAGGTATTCATTGTCACGTCGGTAGCCAAATTGAAGAAATTCAAGCATATGTTTTAGCAATGCAAAAGTTTGTTGAAATTGCTTATCAAATTTATGAAACGTATGGTGTTGTTATAAAGAAATTAAATGCCGGTGGTGGTTTTGGTATTCAATATACTAAAGCGGATCAGCCATTGAATTTTGATTTAGTTGTTAAAACAATTGTAGATATTGTTAATACAGGTTTCGAAGCTAGAGGTTGGGAAAGACCAATGATAATGATTGAGCCAGGGAGATATGTTGTAGGAAATGCTGGAATTACCTTGTATACAGTAGGTTCTATTAAAGATATTCCTAATATTAGAAAGTATATTAGTGTTGATGGTGGAATGAATGAAAATATTAGACCAGCTCTATATCAAGCTAAGTATGATGCACTCATTGCAAATAAAGCTGAAGAAGAAAAAGACACATTAGTGACAGTTGCAGGAAAAAACTGTGAGTCTGGAGATATTTTGATTAAAGATATTATGATGGCTAACCCTCAATCTAAAGATTTGTTAGCAATCTTTTCAACCGGGGCTTATCATTATTCTATGTCTTCAAATTATAATCAAATTCCTAAGCCTGCAGTGGTTTTTGTTAAAGATGGAGAATCGAGAATAGTAATAAGAAGACAAACATTCGATGATTTAGTTAACTATGATGTATAAAAAGCTATATTTTATAGCTTTTTTTCTTTATGTCTTAATTCTGAAGATATGAGAAAATATGAAAAAATACTGATGAAAAGGGCGAAAAAAAGGAGAGGGAGAAAAGGAGGAGGAAACTTTTTAAAAAAAAGTGAAAAAAAAGCTTTACAAAGGAAGGAGAAGGTGGTAATATAAATGAGCACTC
>JAXJVS010000112.1:0-3486 GCA_036308445.1 Bacilli bacterium
GAGTGCTCATTTATATTACCACCTTCTCCTTCCTTTGTAAAGCTTTTTTTTCACTTTTTTTAAAAAGTTTCCTCCTCCTTTTCTCCCTCTCCTTTTTTTCTCCCTTTTCATCAGTGTTTTTTTATCTTTCCTATTTTTTTGTTTCCAACAAAAAAACTGTCATTCCGACAGTTTTCAACTATTTTCTGATCCCTTTTGATACTGTGTCCATAAATAAACTTCTCATTTTACCTTTTTCTAAAATAGAAACACCTTGAATAGTCGTTCCTCCAGGAGAACAAACATTATCTTTCAAGATTCCAGGATGCAATTTTGTTTCTCTTTGCATTTTTCCTGCTCCCAGTACTGTTTGACTTGCAAGCTTATACGCCAGATCTCTAGGCATTCCTTCTAACACAGCACCATCTGCCAATGCTTCTATAACCATATATATATACGCAGGACCACATCCACTTAATGCTCCACCTACTCCCATTAAATGACTAGGAAGTATCTCTATTTCACCAATTGCCGAAAACATACCTTTTACAAAATTAAATTCTTTTTCTGTTAAAGAATGCTTTTTTTCAATTAACGACATTCCTTCACCAACCATCGCTGGAGTATTAGGCATAACAAAGATATGTCTAGTTGATTCATCAAGAAGCTGATTATATTTATCAAAGTCATATCCTAAAACAATAGATATAAGTGCTTTATTTTTCAAATTCTCTTTCAAAGGTAAAATAACATTCTCAATAACCTGTGGCTTCACTCCAACAAATACCATTTCACTATTATCAACTAATTCCTCCTCATTTTTTGCTATAGCAATATCATATTCATCTAACTTGCTTAATTGAGAAGGATTAATATCATAAACAACAACCTCATCATCTTTTAAATATCCATTAGCTAAAGCCCCTAACAAAATTGCTCCAGCCATATTTCCCATACCAATAAAACCAATCTTTTTCATAATTCTCTCTCCTTAATAAAGAAAAGCTAACATAATGTTAGCTTAAATTTTTCTATGTCTTAAAAATGATGGAACATCACCTTCATCAAAATCATCTTCTGGTAAATCAACTGGTTTAACAGGAGATTCATAAGGTGAAGCAACTCTTGTTCTAGGTGTAGTAACAACAGGTTCCTCTTCTTCATCCTCAAAACCAGTTGCAATTACAGTTACAATAATCTGATCATCTAATTTTTCATTAATAGCTACACCTAAAATAGTATTAACATCATTTCCAACAGCTTCTCTAATAGCTGCCAAAGCAGTATTAGCATCATATAAAGTAATATTAGTGCCACCAGTAACATTAACAATAGCATCTTTAGCACCAGCAACAGATACATCTAATAATGGTGAAGAAATAGCACGTTTAGCAGCTTCTTCAGCTTTATTATCTCCATCACTCATACCAATACCAATTAAAGCATTACCTCTATCTTTCATTACAGAAGAAACATCTGCAAAGTCTAGATTGATAAATGCAGGAATAGCAATTAAATCAGTAATAGTCTGAACACCTTGACGTAATACATTATCAGCTTCTCTAAAAGCCTCAGCCATAGGTCTACCACCAATAGCATCTAATAATCTATCATTAGAAACAACAATAATTGAATCTACATTTTCTCTTAATTCACCAAGACCAGATTGAGCTTGTCTCATTCTCTTTGGACCTTCAAAAGTAAATGGAGAAGTAACAACACCCACAGTTAAAGCACCCATATCTCTAGCTAACTTAGCGATAATTGGAGCAGCACCTGTACCAGTACCACCACCCATACCAGCAGCGATAAATACCATATTAGCACCATCTAAAGCAGCTCTAATTTCACTTTCAGTTTCTAAAGCAGCTTTTCTACCAATTTCTGGATTACCACCAGCTCCTAAACCATGAGTTAAATCTTTACCCAAAACAATTTTATTAGGAACATTGATTCCCTTTAAAATCTGAGCATCTGTATTAGCTACATAAAAATCAACACCTTGAACATCTTCAGCAACCATTCTAGCAACGGCATTACATCCGCCACCACCTACACCAATTACTTTAATTTTTGCTACTTGCACAAAATCCATATCCATATCTTCTTCTACCTCACCTTTATATTTATTTATCATCAATCTTCATTGAAGATGTTTTCAATTATTTTAGAAAACTTACTTCCGTTCTTTTTATCATTCACATTTTTAGATTTAGTTAAGCCTTTAAAACGAACACTCATAGTATTTGAAACATCAGATAAAACCACTGACGGTTCCATCTTACCCAAAATCAAATTACGATCATTCAAATAATACATCATTCCCAAACAAGAAACAAAAGACATATCTCTTGCACCAATAGTTTCAGGTCTATAACTTCTAACCGGAGATCCTAACACTTCACTCGCAACTTTGTCAATATCTGGTAACTCTCCGCCACCACCTACAATGATAGTTTCATAATTACGTCCATCATTAATAACATCAATCTTCGTTTTAATAACTTCCATAATTTCTCTAACACCTTCATCTAATACAAAAGACAAATCACGTTGAGTATATCTTATTTCATCATTCTTCAACTTCATTGTGTGAATAATATCTTCATCACCAATATTTGTATCACAAGTCCCATATTTCACTTTATAAACTTCTGCTTTATCCATCACAATCTTCCAAGAAGATGCAATTTTCTTAGTTAAATCATAACCACCAACAGGAGCTTGAGCTATATATTTCAAATATCCCCCTTCAAAGAAAGCTACTGTAGAACTCTTATATCCAATATCTATCAAAATAGCTCCTTCTTGAAGATAAACCTCATCAAAAGATTCCTTAGCGCAAGCATAAGCATTAATAGTAATATCAATAACATCTAAACCTGCTTTCTCTGCTGCAAGAATATAATTATATAAATACTTCTTCTTTGTAGTAATGATTAAAGTTTCTACTTTTAAAGAAGCAGATTTCATACCAACAGGAACTTCCGAAACAATCTTTGTATCCAAATGATAACTAATTGGAATAACAGACACTATTTCTTCATCATTTCCTCTTTCAAAACGCTTAGAAAGCCTTAAAGCTCTCACAACATCTTCATTAGAAATCTTGTCATCAGAAGAATTAACCTTAGTAATCCCATCACTTTGATAAATCCTTGCATAACTAGAAGGAATACATAAAGCGACACTAGTAATAGAAGCATCTAAAACCTCTTGAGCATCAGCAATAAGCTGTTTGATTTCTTCAACCACAACACTCATATTGTCAATTTTACCCTTTACTACTCCATGACTAATAATTTTTTTAGAAAATAATATATTTATATTTGAACTGACAGTTTCACCAACCAGTAATTTAATTGTAGCACTTCCTATGTCTAATGTAGCATAGATATCTTTCATACATAAGTCTCCTTTAAAATACTTCTCTTATATCATATCATAAAAATGCTAATAATAAAACAACTAATATTCATCATAAATTAATTTTTTATATAGGTGAAA
>JAXJVS010000113.1:0-16161 GCA_036308445.1 Bacilli bacterium
AACTAAACCTTATGATGTAGCTTCGAACTTAGGAATTGTAACTACAGCTAAGACAAGACTTGGTTGTCCTTATAAGTGGGGAGCAACTGGTCCTACTAAGTTTGACTGTTCAGGATTTACACAATGGGTATATAGAAAGAATGGAAAGAGTATCCCTCGTACTTCTGGAGCTCAGAAGAGTGGAGGAAGAGTCGTTTCATTATCTAATGTAAGACCGGGAGATATTGTATGGCGTCCAGGACATGTTGGTATTTATGTGGGTAACGGAACAGTTATTCACGCTCCACATACTGGTGCTGTTGTAAGTTATACAAGATTAAGTGGTTTTACATGTGGTGTAAGATATTAAACAAGCAATAATGACTGTAATGGAAACATTACAGTTTTTATTTTGTCAAAATTTGATATAATAAAGATAACGAGGTGATTTTATGTATATTGGTAGTCAAACTTTGATGAAAGAATATGATCAGGCATTACTTGATTATGGTTATAAGATTGAAGAATTAGTTGATAAAGCAAGTGATTGTTTAATGAAACATTTTCATTCGCTAGATAATATTTGTGTTGTTTGTGGTATTGGAAATAATGGTGCTGATGGATATTCATTGGCTGAAAAACTTTATAAAGAGCATAAAAATGTTTATGTGGTGGTTGTTGGTGAGCTAGAAAAGTTCTCTACTGCAGCATTGTACTATTACCAAAAATGTGATGATAATAATATGGAAATAGATTTTATAGACTATGATAATTTTGATTTTATTATTAAAAAGATGAGTCAATATGAAGTGATAGTTGATGCTATGTTTGGTTTTGGGTTGCATAGTGCTCCTAGAGGGATATTTCAAAGTGTTATAGAAGAAATTAATCAGTTCTATGATAAAGAAGTGATTGCGGTTGATATTCCTACTGGTTTAAACTGCAATACTGGTATTCCTTATCAAAGTGTTATATGTGCAACGAAAACTATCACTTTCTGTGCTTTGAAGGATGGTTTTCTAAATCCTGATAGCTGCGCTTTTACTGGTGAAGTTATTGTTGAATTATTAGATACAGCCGATTTAAGAAATCAAGTGGGTCTTTTTCAATTGTTTGAAGAAAAGGATGCTAAAATGATTCTTAAAGAAAGAGTATATGATGGACATAAGGGAACTTATGGTAGAATATTAAGTATAACTGGTTCATCTCAATATAAAGGAGCTGCTTTAATGAATGTTAAGGCTTCAGTCTATAGTGGCAGTGGGGTTGTTACATTGATGAGTGATGCTGATGTTAATAATACTTTAACTTGTTTTTGTCCTGAAGCGACTTCTATTTTAAGACCGCCAGTTTTAAGGAAAGAAGATTTTGATAAATATCAATCTATTTTAATTGGCTGTGGGATTGGTCTAGAAATAGATTCTTATCGTTATGTTATTGATACCTTATCCCTATCGGATAAACCTCTTATTCTAGATGCAGATGCATTAACGATTTTAAGTTCTAATATGGATTTATTAAAGAAACAAAAAAGACCAATTATTTTAACTCCGCATATGGGTGAAATGAAACGATTAATTCATATAAATAATAATGATATTTTAAAGCTTGCCAAAGAATTCGCAAAAGAATATCATGTGATTCTTGTTTTAAAAGGACCTTATACAATAGTTACTGATGGTATTCATAATTATCGAGTTGCTAGTGGTAATAAAGCTATGGCAGTAGGAGGAATGGGAGATACTTTAGCGGGAATGATAAATAGTTTTGTAGGTCAAGGTTATAAAACAATAGAAGCTGTGTTATTGGCAGTTTATTTGCATGGTTATTGTGGCGATATAATTGCTGAAAAATCTTATAGTGTTATTCCTTCGAAATTGATAGATGCAATACCTTTTGCAATGAAAAGATTATTAAAAGATTAATGACATTGGCGTTAGCCAATGTCATTTCTTTTAATAATAGTGATATTTCTTAATTGTGTTTTTTCTTTACGATAACTAAAGAATAAATCGTTGTTTTCTATTGTGCAGTATGGCGAAACAGTAATATTTTCTTCTTTTACTTTGAGATTAAGAAGTTGCTGTTTAATGAGTCCTTTACTGTTTAATAAATACGAATTTTCATCTTTTTTGCTGTAGAAAGATGAAGTGTCAAAAGACATCTTTTTAACCATATCAATAATATCATCTTTTGCTTCAAAATTTCTTTCTTCAATTGAAGGACCAATATAAGCATATATATGTTCAGGATTGCAGTGTTCATTTTCAATAAGATGCTTAGTTACTTTGCCAACGATTTCTGTAACGGTACCTTTCCATCCTGAATGTATTTCAGCAACGATTTTTTGATCTCTACAATAAAGAAGAACAGGACAGCAATCAGCATGAAATGATAATAAATAAAGATTACTATCTTTTGTATACATGGCATCATAGTTATCAAAAGCATCATCTTTGCTGTACATTCCTTTTCCGCCATCTTTTAAAGAGACTTTAATAAAATGAGTTGAATGTTTTTGAATGGTTGCAACCATATGATCTAAATCAGTATTAAGATGATCTGCTAAGGCTCTTCTATTTTTTAATACTTGTTCATGATTTTCATCATTGAAACTCATATTGAAGGGTAGATTAGTATCACCGATTTTTGTTGTTGTATATGCTTCAATTTCATTGAAGCAATTCCAAGGTATTAATTTCATAAAACTCCTTTCATTTGCCCTACCTTTTTTTTATGTTTTACATACTATAAAATTGAAGGAGGGATCATTAATGTATAATCAATCTTGTGGATGTCAAAACAATTATTCTACACAAAATAGTGGATATAATCGTCCTAGACAATCATGTGGATGTCAGAACATGTCATCATGCAATTGTAATAATTGGATGAGTCAATGGGGACAATCATGCTGTAATGATTGTGTCAATGGTTGTCCTAGACCACAGCCGTTAGTAGCACCTCGACGTGTTTGTGTATCACAACAGATTACACCAGTAGCACAACCGGTTATATGTCCAGTTGAATGTCGTAGAGTAAATCGTTGTATGTACTATCCGGTATTTTATCCTCAATATGAGCAAACTAGTGTAAATATGCCATATTAGTTCATTTTAGTTATTTCGTCTAAAAATGTTTCATCTGGATCAATATAAATTGTTTTGTAATGATCTAAAATCACTTGTCCTGGTTTTTTACCATTTGGTTTCTTTAATGTCTTTATTGAAGTATAATTCACCGGCACTGATGAACTTTTCTTCCCTTTAGAATAATAAGCAGCAATTTTACTTGCTAATCTTATTGTATATTCATCTAATTGTTCACTATGCACAACCACATGGCTACCAGGCATATCTTTAACATGGAACCATATATCGTTCTTGTTAGCTAGATGAAAAGTCAAATAATCATTTTGTATGTTATTTTTACCAATATAAATAATTATATTGTCTTTGGTTAAATAAGTCTCTATATGAGGCTTATTTTTCTTTTTAGGTAATTGTTTAATTTTCTTCTTTTTTAGATAACCTTGATTTTCTAATTCTTCTTTAATTTCTAATGCATCATAATATGTTGCATTCTCCATAGCAACCATCAAAGAATCAAAGTATTGTATTTCTTCTTTTGTTTTTTCTATCTGTTCATTAATGAATTGTATAGAGTTTTTTGCTTTCGTGTATTTTTGAAAATATTTTTTGGCATTTCCTTTACCATCTAATTTTTCGTCTAATTCGATAGTCAAAAGATGACCATCATAATAATTTTCTACGTCTATTGATTTCATTCCTTTTTGAATCAGATGTAATGAAGCATACAACAATTCACCTTTTAATTTTAATTCTTCACTGTTTTGAGAATCGAATAAACTTTTTTCTAGTTTATTTAATTTGTTAATGTTTTTACTATATTCGTTTTGAATATATTTTGATAAATCTGATGTTTGTTGTTTGATTCTATCTTTTTGATCAATAAGATCAAAATGTTTATCTAATCCTTCTGACAAACTATATTCATGATATGAATGACTTAAATATGTTAAAGGGATGATATGAAAGTATTCTTTATCATTTATCTTATGGATATATAAAGATTGACTCTCTTTTATCATTTCCATTATTTCTTTAAAACTTTCACCTTTATTTAATCGATACTCAATTTCATTAGATAACTCAGGAGAAAAACCTTGATATACCTTTGTGAAGTTTTCAGTGACTTTATTTTCACTTGTTTCAAAAGGATTGATTTTACTGATGAGAGGTGGTAGAGAATAGATAGCCCCAGGCTGTAAGATACGAGTACTGACACTAGGAGAAATTCTTTTTAAACAATCAATAATCTTACCGTCATCATATGTTAATACAAAATTAGAATGTTTACCCATAATCTCTACATAAACATGATAAACAACAGCATCGCCTAATTCATTTCTACCTGCTATTTCCATGTGTACAATACGTTCCAATTGAATCTGTTCAATATTAAAGATATATCCTCCTTCTAAATGTTTTCTTAAAAGCATTGTTAGAGAGGATGGAAAATCAGGAGTAGGATAGCTTAAAGAAGTTAATTGTAATCTTGCATACATTGGATGTATGGAAACTAATAGCTTTTTGTTTGTTCCTTGACTTCTTATTGTCATAAGTATTTCATTTTTAGAAATACAATAAATTTTGTTGATTCTACCTTTTAAAATTTCTTTGTTTAATTGTGATGTCACTCTTGACATCATCATTCCATCATATACCATATTATCACCATAAATAAGTATAACATATTTAAAAAGAATTGACATTAAACATTTGTTAATGTATGATTTTCAAAAAAGGATGGTGTAGGTAGTGTCAAGGGGATTATTAATTATTTTAAGTGGGCCTAGTGGAGTAGGAAAAGGGACTGTTAGAGAAGAATTATTTAAAGATGAATCTTTAAATCTAGCATATTCTATTTCAATGACTACACGTCAAGCTAGACCTAAAGAAAAAAATGGAATAGATTATTTCTTTGTAAGTACTGATGAATTCGAAAAGAAAATTGAGAATGGTGAATTATTAGAATATGCAAAATTCGTAGGTAATTATTATGGTACACCTAAGAATTATGTAGATGAATTATTAGAACAAGGAAAAAATGTTGTATTGGAAATTGAAGTTCAAGGTGCTCTTCAGGTTATGGAAAAATGTAAAGATGCACTTACTATTTTCTTAGTACCACCTAGTTTTGAAGAACTAGAAAGAAGAATTCGTGGTAGAAGAACGGAAGCTGAAGAAGTTGTAAGAGAACGTCTAGATAAAGCAAGAAAGGAAATAGCAACTAAAGATGAATATAAATATGTTGTTGAAAATGATAACGTCTTAGCTGCAAAAGAGAAAATTGCAAAAATTATTAAAGAAAATCTTGAAGCCTAGAGATAGGCTTTTTTTGTTGTTTATGGTTAATGGTGAATTTCTTTGAAACTTGGAATAATATCTTTAAATTTTAGGTATTTTTTGTAGATGGTAGAAAAATGAAAACCATAGATAGAGTACTGATATAAATGAACTGTTTGGTTAAATAATCATTTATCTCGATTTTTTTTAGATTGAAATTAAATCTTATGTTGTATTGAATTCTTGTTATATTATTTATTTTTTTTCATACATTGTATTGGTGATAAAATGAAAAGAATAATTATATGTTTATGTTTGATAATAATCAGCGTTCAAAATGTTAAAGCTGTTGATTTTGTTGGTAAAAGTTATATTGTTATGGATACTTACAATGGTATTGTTTTAGAAGAACAAAATGCTTATTATGTTCAAAGTGTTGCTTCTATATCAAAAATCATGACTGCAATAATCGCTATAGAAAATGGCAATTTAAAAGATGAGTATACTATTGGTGAAGAAGTTAATAAGGCTTGGGGGAGTGGGGTATATATACATATAGGAGATAAGATAACTTTACAGGATCTTTTATATGGTTTGATGCTTAGAAGTGGCAATGATGCTGCCATGTGTATTGCTGTTAATGTTGGTGGGAGTCTAGACAAATTTGTAGAGATGATGAATCAAAAGGCTAAAGAGTTAAATATGGAACATACAATTTTTTCTAATCCCACAGGATTGGATGAAGAAGATGAAGGGAATCAGTCTTGTGTTTATGATATGGCATTATTAATGAAGTACGCCTCTCAGAATTCTATTTTCAATGATATTGTTGATACTAAGGAGTATAAACGATTAGACGGTAATGGTGTATGGCATAATAAAAATAGATTATTAGATGAGTATGAATATTGTGTTGGGGGTAAAACGGGTTTTACTAAGAAGGCAAAAAGAACATTGGTTACAAGAGCAATTAAGAATGATGTTTCTCTTACAATTGTAACTTTTAATTGTGGTGATGATTTTGAGTTTCATAAATTAAAATATGAAGAATGTTTTGATAATTATCAAAATCATTTTTTGCTATCTAAAGGGATTTATGAATACAATGGTCATAGTTTTTTGATTGATGAAGATATTTATTGTTTAGAAGGTAAAAAAGAAGAAGTGAGCTTTTCATTTTATGGCAATCAGATTCAGCTGAAATATAAAGATAAGACTATTAAAACGTTTAAGAAAAGAAGTGTTATACAAATTATATTTGATTATTGGCGTATTTTACTAGGGGAAATGGTGAATGGCTAAGATATGGAAATATGGTATGGTTATCTTCTTTGTTTATGCATTGTTTTCTCATAATGAGGATCAATTGATGAATAGTATTATGGAAACTCCGGCTATTGCTTTTGAATTGGTGCTAACTTTGATTTTGTCAGCATGTTTATGGAATGGCTTTTTAAATATTATTGAAAAAAGTGGCTTTATGAACTATCTCTCTTTTGTTTTGAAACCGTTATTAAAAATAATTTATGGTTCTATTATTCAAAGAAAAGATGTCTATGCTTATATCAGTTCTAATATAATTGCTAATCTATTAGGATTAGGAACATTAGCTACAGTTAGTGGGTTAAAAGCTTTTAAAAAGTTAGATGAATATAATACTCATAGTTATCCTAGTAGAGAAATGTTGACGTTAGTGATTATGAATACGGTTGGGATAACTTTATTTCCTTCTTCTTTATTAATGTTGAGACAACAGTTTGGTAGTACTCATTTGTATCAGTTCTATCCCTACATGATTATTATTTCATTATCAGTATTAATGATAGGTTTAATTATTCAAAGGATGATTGATCATGAATAAATATATCATTCTTTTTGTGAGTGTAGTTTTTATTGATGCTATGATAAAGAAATTGAATATATTTGATATATTTATAGATGGGGTAAAGAGTACTTTTTCTATTGCGGTTCCATTGTTTACAACGATGATATCTTTTATGTTATTTGTACAATGTTTAAAGGGTTCAGGGTTAATTAATGGTTTACAGCATTTATTTCTACCTATTTGTCAGTTTTTAAATATTCCTATAGATATAATTGTTTTAGCATTACTTCGTCCTATAAGTGCTAATGCATCATTGTCTTATTTATATCATTTTTATTCTACTTATGGCGTAGACCATGCTTTAAGCTTATTAGCAACTTTTATTCAATGTGGTAGTGATACGACTTTATATGTTATATCTTTGTATTTTTCTTCTTTAAAAATAAAAAATACAAGATATTCATTGTATTTAGGTCTTTTTTTAGATTTTCTAGCAGTAATTTTTAGCTTGATAATTTATTTAAAAATATTTGCTTAAAATAAGAATATATGTATAATGGTAACGGGAGGGCTAAGAATGGAAAGATTACAAAAAGTTATAGCTGCTTCTGGATATACAAGTAGAAGAAAAGCAGAAGAATTAATAGTAGCTGGTAAGGTTGAAGTAAATGGACAGATTGTCAATGAATTAGGTTTTAAAGTCAAAAAAGGTGATTTGATTATTGTTGATGGTAAACTTATTGAAGGAGAAAATAAAGTTTATTATGTTTTTTATAAACCTAAATCATGTATTTGTTCTTTAAAAGATGAACTTAATCGAACTTGCGTTGTTGATTACTTTACTGATGTTAAAGAAAGAGTTTATCCTGTTGGTAGATTAGATTATGATACAACTGGTTTGTTGTTTATGAGTAATGATGGAGAATTTGCTAATTTAATGATGCATCCTTCATCTCATTTAGAAAAAATTTATGAAGTAACAATCACTGGTTTAATTAGTGGTGAAAGTATTAAAAAACTAGAAAAAGGGGTATACTTAGAAGGAGTTAAGACATTACCTTGTAAAATCAAAGTTGTAGGTAAAGATACTGAACATAAAACCACGATGTTAATGATTAAATTAATTGAAGGTAAAAATAGACAAGTTAAGAAGATGTTTGAAATGATGGGACATAATGTTAAAAGATTACATCGTGTTTCAATTGGTGGAATTAATTTGAAAGGATTAAGACCAGGAGAATATCGAAGATTAAAACCACAGGAAGTTAAGGATTTAAGAACTCTTGCGCTAGAGAAAAAAGAAAATTATCTTAAATCAAAGAAAAAGTAATTATCTTTAATCTTTAAAAATCTATTTGTCAATATTTGTACGATGAAGTTTATTGCGATTTTTAAGTTGAAGGTTATAATTAGTTTCAAGGAGGTCTTGAAATGCGTAGCATTGTAATGAAAAATAATTCTTTAAATACATGTGGTATCTGTAATGAACAGGGACATTGGATAGAAGAAATGGATATTGAAGGGACACACTTTTTGTATTGTCATAAATGTAATACAATTACATTTAATGAAGAGATAGATAAAATACTTCAACATAAAATTGAAAATTGTATGAATATTTATTATCATAAAATGAAAGAAGAAAGAAAATAAAAAAACATGACATTAGTCATGTTTTTTTATTTTATTAACCAACTTTGATTGCTTCAGCAGGACAAGCACCAGCAGCATCATTTACGTCTGCATCATAATCTGCAGGTACATCTTCACCTAAAACGCTATATGCTAATCCGTCATCACCTAAATCAAATACATCAGGAGCTACACCTAAACAAGCACCACAACCAATGCAACCTTCGATAGTAACTTTAGCCATAAATTAACCTCCTATAATTATTTTACATTACTATTATAAACTATTGTTTTGTTTTTTTAAAGGTTAATTTTTATAAAAGTCTTATGATTGAATAGAAGTGTATATTTTAGGGTTATTAGATAAATATTATGCTTATGAATTTAATGTTGATTAGTCAATACAACTTTCAATAATAGTTTAGCTATAAATATTTTGTATATGTTTTAAAAAAGAAATGTTTTTTTAAGATTCTTTATAGAAGTGCAATTATTTTGAAAGATTGTTTTCATAAATATTAATCTTATGTTATAATGAATTATGGTGGTGAATTGAATGGAAAAGATGACAAGAGTTAAAAAATATAAAGAATTAAGAGATAGTATGAAAGAAGAAGTTTCGATAGAAAGACAAAACATTGTTGAAACAGTTGAAGATGATGATTTTTTAAGTTTTTTACCGAAACAGGAAGTAGAGGTTAATATTGAGGATACTTTAATGAATCCTTTATCATATGAAACATTAGATGAATCTTCAAAAGAAGTGAAAGATGCTTTAAATATGGCAAAGATGAATGTTGGTAAAGATCAGTTTAACACTCGTTTAGATATCTTAAATAAGATAAAGAGTGAAGATTTGTATAAAGAAGATGAATTGAAAGATGCAGATTTTTCTAATGGTCATGTAGTTAATCAGCCACAAAAGAAAATGAGTTTATTAGAAAAGTTAGCTTCTATGTCTCCAGAAGAAGATGTAAAAGAACTAGAAAAATTTGAACAGACTCAAAAAGTTGAAAAGAAAATAGAAAAACCGGTAATTGTAGAAGAAAAACCTAAACAGATTGTTAATGAAGTAAAAAAAGAAGACATAAAAAAAGAAAAGAAAGAAATAATAAAAGAAGAAACTGAAGAAATAAAATTGTTTACTGAATTAATGGAAGAAGAGAATAAAGAGGAAATAAAGAAAGAAAAATCAGATAAACTCTTGACAGTTTTAAATTGTATAATTATTATATTAATCATTGCGTTTTTATGTTTTATAGGAATTTTTGCATATCAATTATTCTTTTAAAAGACTAAGGAATATCCTTAGCTTTTTTAAAAAAAGGAGGAACTTATTATGAAGAAAATATCTATTGCAATTGATGGTCCTGCAGCGGCTGGAAAATCTACTATCGCAAAGTTAGTAGCAAAAAATTTAAATTATACTTATATTGATACAGGAGCAATGTATCGTTGTGTAGCTTACTATGCTTTTATTAATCAAGTAGATTTTCATGATGAAGAGAGAGTTTGTGCTTTATTAGATAATATTGAAATTGAAATGCTACCAGATGGTACAATTCATTTAAATAAAGAAGATGTAACATCTTCTATTCGTCAAAATGAAATTTCTATGGGTGCTAGTGTTGTTTCTGCTTATAGTCAAGTTAGAGAATTTTTAGTAGCTCAACAAAGAAAAATGGCTGAAGGTGGAGGCGTTATATTAGATGGTAGAGATATTGGTACTGTTGTTTTAAAAGATGCTGAATTAAAAATTTATCAGGTAGCTAGTATTGAGTGTCGTGCTTTAAGACGTCATAAAGAAAATGTAGAAAAAGGGATTGCTTCTGATTTAAAAGCAATCGAAGAAGAAATTGCTCAAAGAGATTATCAGGATATGAATAGAAAGATATCTCCTTTAAAGAAAGCAAAAGATGCAGTAGAAATTGATACTTCAGAAATGTCTTTAGATGAAGTTGTAGCGCATGTTATGAACTTAGTAGAAGAACGCATATAAGAAAGGAAGTGAAACCATGATAACTGGTGTAGTAGCAATTGTAGGACGTGCAAATGTTGGTAAGTCTACTATATTTAATCGTATTGTAGGGGAGCGTGTTTCAATTATAGAAGATATTCCAGGAGTTACTCGTGATCGTATTTATGCGAGTGCTACTTGGTTAACAAGGGATTTTAGAGTTATTGATACAGGTGGTATTGAAATAGAGAATGCAAGTTTTAATGAACAAATAAAAGTACAGGCAGAAATTGCAATTGAAGAGGCTGATGTGATTTTATTTGTGACTAATGGTAGAGAAGGAGTTACTAGAGAAGATGAGTTTGTAGCTAGAATGCTTCAAAAATCTAAAAAGCCAGTTGTTTTGGCTGTTAATAAAATTGATGATTCAGCATTTAAAGATGATATTTATGATTTTTATTCTTTAGGTATTGGTGATCCTATCCCAGTCTCAGGTAGTCATGGTATTGGTATTGGAGATGTATTAGATGAAATTATTCATTTGTTACCAGATGCTAAAGAAAAGGAAGAAAATACTGATGAAATTCGTTTTTCTATAATTGGTAGACCAAATGTTGGAAAATCATCACTTACAAATGCATTATTAGGGGAAGAAAGAGTTATTGTTTCTAATATTGAAGGAACAACTCGTGATGCAATAGATACTGCATTTGAAAAAGATGGACAAAAATACCGTGTTATTGATACTGCTGGAATGAGAAAAAAAGGAAAAATATATGAGAATGTAGAAAAATATTCTATTCTAAGAGCATTATCGGCAGTAGAAAAAAGTGATGTTGTACTTGTCGTTTTAGATGGTGAAAAAGGTGTTATTGAACAAGATAAACATGTTGCAGGAAATGCTCATGAAGCTGGAAAGGCTGTAATTATTGTAGTTAACAAATGGGATTTAGTTACTAAAGATGATAAAACAATGGCTAAATATGAAAAACAGGTAAGAGAACATTTTAAATATTTAGACTATGCACCAATTGTCTTTACTTCTGCGCTTACTAGTAAAAGAGTAGAATTATTATTCCCTTTAATTCAGGAAGTTTATCATAATGCTCGTAAACGTATTGCGACAAGTGTATTGAATGATGTTTTCTTGGATGCTCAAGCAATGAATCCAACAACAACATTCAATGGTGGAAGATTAAAGATTTATTATGTCAATCAGGTAAGCGTATGTCCTCCAACCTTTGTATTGTTTGTTAATGATCCAGAATATTTGCATTTTAGTTATAAACGTTACTTAGAAAATAGAATTAGAGAAGCATTTGGTTTCTCTGGTACACCAATACATATTATAGCTAGAAAACGTGATTAGTCACATTATCCAGAATATTACATAATATATTTTAGGTGATAGAATGGATAAACAAGATAAATTGTTAGACAAAGTTTCTATGAAAACAAATGTCTCTAAAAGTGATATATTAACTTTGGCTCAGGATTTACAAACAAAGGATTTAAATAATGAGGAAGATATTAGAGAGTTTGTTTATCATATATCTTCTTTAACAGGTAAACCGGTAAGAGAAGCTCAAGTTGATAAGATTGTTTCGGTTATAAAAAACAATCAGGTTCCTACAAATATAGATAAAATAGTTTAAAAAAGTATAATAATCTTTTGGATTATTATACTTTTTTTATATTCTTTATATAGAAAGCTAACATATATTGAAATCTCTCTTCTGGTGTATCCAAGTCACTTTCAAGTAATTCTTTGATTTTGGTAATACGATAGTTAATCGTGTTACGATGGGTATACATTTTTGAAGCTATTTTTTGGGGTGAAGCATTATATTTTAAATAATAATATAAAGTTTTTTCCAATTGACTATGATGCTTGGAATCGTAGTTAATTAATGGCTTTAAACTTTGATTATATATTTCTTCTAATATATCTTGGTCTTCAATCATAAACAATATTTTATAAATTCCCATATCTTCAAAATATAAGATATCTTCATGAAATTGACTAGCCATTTCAACTGCTGCTTTGGCTTTTTTGTATCCTTTCACAACATTTCTTATATCATTAACTTGGTTTCCAACACCAATATGAATGATATAATCTTTCATTTTCTTTTTTGTTCTTTTAAGCATTTTATTTATTATATCTATAAAATGGTTTTCTTTTATATTATTAACGATTAAGACAAAAAAAGAATCAAACCAGAAAAAAGTATATTTACTTTCAATCTTTTCAAATAAGATCTGTAATTGAAAAGAAAGTCTTCTTAAGGTGATGGAATCTAAATTATCGGAATTTTCAATACTAATCAATAAGACCTGAAATGTTCCATCAACATCAAAAGAAGTCAATAATTCTTTACGATAACTCTCAATTAACTCTGGATTTAAAAAAGCATTAATAAAATATTTTGAAATCTGTAAGTCATCTTTTTCAGATAAGATACAGCGCATACTAAAATCTTTAATAACATCTGCTAAATGTATTTCCCAAGGGATAGTTATAAGGGGAAAATCATGTTCGTCACAATAATCTATAATGTTTTGTGGAACGTTAAAGATATATTTGCCGGTATTGATGATTAATCCAGTGCTGTGGTGATTATCTAATTTTTGTATAAAATCAAATAGACTTTCTGGATTTTGAAATCCCAAACCAGTAGTTACTGCTAGTTCTTTTCCCCAAAGCTGTTGAATGATTGTTGTATCTTCAATTAAATGAATCCAGCTTATCGTATTAGCACAACCATTTTTACCGGCAAGTAATTTAAGCTTATATTGTTCTTGGCATTGAGTAAATGCATCTTCAATTGTAAATCCCATAGAATCACCTCTTGTTTATTGTATCATATTTTGTGCTTTATGCACAAAATATACTAACAAATTTAGAGACTTGAACCGTAGTTTTTTAATTTAGAATGATTATAATGTAATTGTAATAAATCAAGATGATTAATGGAGGATAAGAAAAAATGATCTGCACTTATGAATACTATAGAATTACAAATAATAATGATGTTGTTAATGGTTTGATAAAAAGTGAACGTTATTTCAATTGTGATAATTTCGTTAAGATTTTTTCATTCTTTAAAAATAAATAATTATACTTACTATATAAATTCCCCACGAAAAGACTGTTTGAGAAACAGTCTTTTTTGTTTTATTGTCTTTTTTAACATGTCAAAATGTGGTAGAATGTGGGCAGGTGATAATATGCAAAGATATTTTATAAAAGGAAATTTAGAAGAAAAAAATGACTTTATTGTAGAAGAGGATCAAAAGAAACATATTGAAAAAGTTATGCGCTGTAAAAATGGTGATAAAGTTATATGTATTGATGATTTTTCACATGTTTATCTTTGTGAAATAAAGGATGTTCACCAAGGAATATTGACAAAGAGTGAAATGTTAGAAGAAGATCATGAATTAGATATAGATGTAACATTAATATATGGGTTACCTAAAAGTGATAAATTTGAGTTTGTATTACAGAAATCAACAGAATTAGGTGTGAATAGAATCGTTCCTTTTTTATCCAAAAGAAGTATTATTAAAACTGATAAAAAGACATTTAGTAAAAAATATGAACGCTTCAATCGTATTTTAAAAGAAGCGGCAGAACAGTCTTATCGTTTAAAAGTACCAACAGTAGAACCGTTAGTAACAACGAAAGAATTAAAGGATTACTTATCTGATGTTAATCTTGTTGCTTATGAGGAAGCTAGTAAAGCTGGTGAAAAGAGTCATTTACAAAAAGCATTAATGAGTGATTATAATTCTATTACGATTATTGTTGGCCCTGAAGGTGGTTTTGATCAAAGTGAGATTGATTATATGAAATCTTTAGGAATTGTTGAATGTTCTTTAGGAAAAAGGATTTTAAGAAGTGAAACGGCACCTTTATATATGTTGAGTGTTATTGGATATACGAGGGAGTTGATGAAGTAAATGGGATTTATTGAAACTTTAAATAAATATTGTAAAAAGATTCCTTTAAATAAAACAGAGCTATATAAAAGAATTGAAGAAGAAAAAAAGAATCTGGAATCTAATAGTTTTAAGGTTAAAATTAAAGATGAGTTTGATATGTTTGATATTGAATTAATATTAAACGGTTTTGTAACTAAAAATAAAATAGATGAAGCATATCAGATGTTTTTAAATGAAAATTATGATATATTAAGTTATCTTAACTATGAAGAAAGAAGAAGAATGTTTAATCGGGATTTAGAAGAACTATTAAAGCATGTTCCGTCTTTTTATGATGAGAAGAGTGAAACACAAATCTATATTCCTTTTTTAGAACCATTTGTTAATAGAAGATACACTGAGGATTATGCGGTATTGATGTTAAAGCAGCATCGTGATTATGTTGAAGGATATGAGGCTCATATCCATTCTGCCATTGAATTGTATGGTAATGGGATATATCAAACAGATTTTTCTTCGTTAAGAGTTGTCTATGAAGATGAAAGACATATTTGTTTTTATTTTGATGAATTATATACGGTTTATATATTTAAGAAGAATTCTTTAGAATTTTTGAATAAAGTATGTTTTGTGGATGATAAACGTAAAGCAAAAATATCTATTGATGATGTAAAAGAGGTTATTTCTTTGATTGAATCTTATAGATATATGGATTGTTTAGATTATTTGAAAAATAAAGAACTTATATCTGAAAAGACATATAAAAGAATTTATAAAAAATATAGATAGAAAGGATTTTTATGAAAACAGTTGCTTTCCATACTTTAGGTTGTAAAGTTAATACATATGAATCAGAAGCAATGCTTAAGTTATTTGCGAATGATGGTTATAAAGAAGTTGATTTTAAAGAAAAAGCAGATGTATATGTTATCAATACGTGTACAGTTACAAATGCAGGAGATTCTAAATCAAGACAGATGATTAGAAAATCTCATCGTAATAACCCTAATGCAGTTATTTGTGTTGTAGGATGCTATAGTCAGGTAGCTAGTGAAGAAATTAAAACTATTGAAGGAGTTAGTATTGTTTTAGGGACTCAGTTTAGGAATCAGGTTGTAGAATTGGTTCATGAGTATCTACAAACTCATGAACAGATTGTTCGTATTGCTGATGTTATGCGTTCTGCTCGTTTTGAAGATTTAGATATAGATGAGTTTACTAAGAATACAAGAGCATTCTTGAAAATACAGGACGGCTGCAATAATTTCTGTACTTATTGTATTATTCCGTATGCAAGAGGAAAAATGCGTTCTAGAAGTAAGGAGAGTGTTTTATCTCAAGCACAGTCTTTAGTTAATCATGGTTTTAGTGAGATTGTTTT
Organism: Bacilli bacterium; assembly: GCA_036308445.1. Lineage (GTDB taxonomy): Bacteria > Bacillota_I > Bacilli_A > Erysipelotrichales > Coprobacillaceae > MGBC113645. The sequence goes on from JAXJVS010000113.1 coordinate 16,092, forward strand.
AACTGGTATTCATACTGCTGGTTATGGGCAGGATTTTGATGATTATAGTTTTTATGATTTATTGGTTGAT
>JAXJVS010000114.1:0-31164 GCA_036308445.1 Bacilli bacterium
ATACCATTATTCCCTGTAATAATAGAAATCTGACCTTCATAAAAGGTAGCACTTATATTTCCATAGCTATGATTATTCCATGCTAGTTGAATATTTTTTATGCAAAGCATAATAATCAACTCCTATAGGTATAATACATATAAGTAAGAAAGAACTCATAATATAAATCATATTTAATTGAATTGGAGGATAATGAATAAATAATAAAACATAATGACCTAATAAAAATAAGATGAAATAGATAAGTAAAAAAAGACAAATATCAAAAATGTATTTCTTAAATATCCATGTAATACACATTTTAGTATGATAACCTAAACATATTAATTTATCATAAAAGCTTAATCGTGATTTTCTTTTTATTATAATCGTATATAAGATAATAAAAATGAATAACAATGAAGGAATCATTGAAATAATAGATAGCATATGAATTGAATGAGCTGTAATATTAGAAATTTTAAATAAATCATAAATAGTATAAAATTCTAAAGTAGGTAAAATAGTTTCTATTTTATTTTGAATATTTTCATATTGATCAATATGAGTGATTTGAGCAAAATAAGCATTAGGCTGATAATTAATATTAACTTTTTCAAATAAATTATTCATAACATCAATATCCAAAAAACCAATCGCATAATCCCTTGCAATGAAAGGACCTTCTTCATCTAATATTCCTTTAATTGCAAAAGTCATACTTATTTCTTGATACTCTATCTCTCTACCTTCAATATTCCTATAATCATTCTCATTATCAACCGCAACACTCATACCATCATGTGATACTGTCTGAGAAACTGGAATAGATATAGTCATTGTTATTTTTGTATTCTCTAAATCGTTTAACTCTATTCCTAATTGATCACAAAAATCTTTTTGTAAAATAATACCATCTTGATGAGAAGTCTGATATAAAATAGATTCATTCATTCTAGAATAAGAAGTATAAGGATGAATATAATAAATACTATTTGTATCTAGGTTGATTTGTTTTTCAGTGTTGTTGCTTATAATATATATAGGTTCGAAGTATATTTCATTATTTTTTCTTTTTGGTTCTATTGAAAAAGGAATAAAAGCTTTAAAATCAGTGAGTTCATTGATTTCAGTTAATTGTTGATATTCATCAGCAGTGATAGAAGAATAATAAATATCATATGTTCCACCATATGAATGATATATATTGGTATTGTTTAAAATAAAAGTTTCGGTAGACATATGTTTAGAGATATTACTGTTGATTTGAGAATAAATATGATTTTTAATCTCAAAAGTTAATGAAATAAATAATAAACATAAAGCTAAAATAAATAGAGTCAATAAGTGTTTTATCCAATGTCTTTCTTGAAATTGAAAAACTTCTTTTAAAGAAATATGTTTTATTTCTTTATTATCTAAAGAAGATAATTCAAAGTTATTACACTTATTATCAAAATGAATAACAGTATGACATTGATCAATAATGTCTTGTTGATGAGTAACAATAAAAATAGTTTTATTAAGATGAATGACTTGTTGTTGACATAGTTCTAATAAAGTATACAAACTTACTTGATCTAAAGCACTAAATGTTTCATCAAATATAATGTAATCATTACCACTATAAATAGCATATATTACTGCAACTATCTGTCTTTGTCCTAAAGATAATTGTGAAGGATATAGTTTTTTTATTTTATCAAGGTTAAGTAATTGATTTAATTCATCGTTATTAAAGTTATAATGTACTAATTCTAAATGACTTTGAATATTTAAGTCTTCTATTAATAAATCATTTTGTTGAATATATATGATTTTTTTGTTGTGATACTTCTTAAATAATTGATTAAAGAATGTTGTTTTACCACAACCATTTTCTCCTACAACAGCATATATTTTCCCTTTGTCTATCTTCATAATGTAATCTCCTTTCTAAAAAAGCAGGATATTCCTGTTTTTAATAATAGTGTATTAATGGTTCATTAACTGATGCTGATGAAGGAGTAGCAGATCCGGCATAAACGAAATTGAATGTACATTTTGCATAAGGACTACTTGTTCCATTCTTTCTTGATTTCTCAATGTTATCAAAGAAGTTAAGTGCATTTCCACCAGTTTCTGTTGTGCTCATATTTCCAATGATTACGCCTGATGAAGTATAATTGCCACTTGAGTAGAAAGTTAATCTAACACCATTTATAGATTCTCTATAACTTGATTTACGAGTAACATCTGCTAAAGGTACAATATCATTTTCTAAAGCAGCTACAGGAACCATTAAAAACATCAATGTAAGTAAAGTAGAAATAATTACTTTTTTCATATTTTTTACCTCCTTTCATTTATAATAATAAATATAGGAGAGAAAAGAGATAACATTAGTTAATTGACTTGTTTTATTTGTTAAATGACATTTTTAAGATATAAACATAGTGATCTTTGAGTTTCTTCTCTTCGATGATTATCTTTTTGTTTTTAAGTTGTTTATAGTTAATTGGATATTTTGAGATGATTTTACATTCAAAGTATTTCTCTTTTGTTTGTAAGTAAACAATAATTTCGTTGTTTTGAATTCTTGATAATTCTAATAGTTTATATAGAGTCATAGTATAATGTTTATTCCAAAATTGTTGGTCTATTCTACAAAGATAGTATTGAAATGATATGTTTTCTTTTTTATATTTAAAATACTCTGACTGAAATAAATGATTAAGAAATGAAGAGTTAGATATAGTAAAAGCTTCATTTCGATATGATTGTTGAGTTAATTCTTTTAAATCATTTAATGCTTTTTCTTTATTGTTTGAGTTAATACTATTGATAATTTGATAAAGCTTTTCGTTATAATCATGTCTTAAAAGATGAATGTAGTTTTCTTGTATTTCATTTTCTATTTGTTGTATATATTTGTGTTGATTGATGGCTGATATATAGAGTTGTTTTAAAAAATAAAATACTAAAACAATTAATGATATTATAAAAATAATAAATAAAAATAAAATGATAGCTATTTGAGAGGTAAAGTAATTTGTATGAAGAAAGACTTCTAAAATATGACTACAAGGAAAGCTAAAAAGATAAATAATCATAGTAATAATACTATAGATAGATAAACTTTTTTTCTTGAAAATAAATATTCCAGCTAATGATACTAGTGATAATAGATAAAAAGAAACTATATAAGATTGACTAGGTAAAAACATGTTATAAAAAGCTATATAGTATGCTGATAACCCTATGAATGATAATATCATATTTTTTTTCATTGTTTTCCTCCATTTCCGTTCGCCTTCTTCGGTCGGGCACAAACATGTGATTAAAACTTTGATTTACCATTAATCTAAATAAATTTAGAATATTACTTTGTTATTTACTTTTATCATAAGCAATAACCATAATTTCTTTAATTTATTCGATTAATAACAAATTTTATTTTCACACTTTTCCTCTTTTCACGAAGTTTTGAACTTCTTTAGTATATTTTCTAGATATAGGTAATGTTATATCATCAATATGCACATCATTTTTATTGATTATATCAATAAAATCTTTATTTATAATATATGAACTATGGATTCGAATAAATTTATTTTTGGGTAATTGTTTTTGTATATGAGAGAGAGTCCCCCAACAGTAAATATCTTTTTTGGTTGTATGAAAAGTGACTTTACCACGATATATTTCAATGTATTTAATAGTATGAGTTCTTATTATAATATTTTCTTTATTATAAGTTATAGTTATATAATCATCTAGCTCATTTTCTAACATTTCCATAGCTATTGATAAATCATGTTCAAAATATGCTTTTCTTATAAAATAGAAAGGATTTAAAATTTGCGTATCAAAAATATAAGAATCATGATGAGTCATAAAAATAAGAATGGCATGAGGGTGTAAATAACATACTTTTCTTGCTAGTTCTCTTCCATCAGGTACCATTTCTATATCTAAGAAATAAATGTCATAATCTGTGTAAAATCTTTCTTTTATCTCCTCAGGCGTAAGAAAAGTAATATCTTCATAATATTGAGATATATATGTTAAAGCATTTATTCTATCTTCATATGAATCATCAACAATAACTATTTTCATATATATTACCTCTTTTTGTTGAATTTATGACATTATAGCATAATGATACAAAAAGTACATTATTTTAAGTTCTACAACTCGTACAATTGAAAAAGAATGTATTTCTACATTCTTTTGCTAGTAACTTCTAATGCGTAAGCTTTTATGTTGTTTTTTATCTGACAAGTTTTATCTTTACAATAAGCGCACTGTAAATTTTTATGAGAGCCACTCCAAAATCTTTCAGGATGTTTTGCATATATGAGTTCCCAGCGAATTAAGACAACACAACTAGTGAAAAACAAACTCCAGGTATAAAAACTTCTAATAAAAATCATAGGTGTAAACATCATAAAATGTCCCCAATCATAGATTCTACAATTGACACAACATTTATTCTTCATAATATGAGACTGGAAAGGACAATAAATTAATATACAAATATAATCACATAAAAAATAAAATACTGTTAACATATATAAATCAGCTTTATCAATAATATTGAAAGCATATAATATACCAAATATCGCATTGAACACTAACCAAATTAACATTACAATCCAAGCTTTATGATTCTGATTTTTCACAAATCTAAATAAACCAACTTCATCATAATCTTTTACTGGTTCATATATCTTCTCTTCGGATTTTAATAATGCCATCGTAAATGGTTCCTTCGGAAATATATGAATGAACATCATAATCATAAATCCTAACCATAAGATGTGTAATGGAGTTATACCATAACGAATAGGTGTATTCACTAATTGTAATAATAACTGTTTATTGAATAGATATACTGAAAATACAATTAAGAAGATGATAATTCTAATCATGAACTTAATAAGATATCTATTCATCATTTTTGTTTTCATAAGTTTCATGAAAGCACTTCCTTTGAAAAATATTATAATTTTATATACGTGGGATAGTCAATGAATATTCAATTATTGAAAAATCTTTTATACAATATAACATTAATTATACATCAAAATATAATATATATTAACCTAGTGAAGAAGAATGAAATACTCTATAGGAAGTATAAAAATATATTCAAGTATGTTAGAATAATACAAAGGAAGTGGTTATATGGTAAAGAAAAAAGATGTTTCTATTTATTTAAGTTACTTACTAAGACATAATCCTGCTGATATTGGATTACATATGGATAAACATGGATGGGTAGAAGTTGAACAACTAATTAATGGTATTAATAATAGTGGTAAATATATAATAAATTTAGAACAGTTAAAAGATATAGTTGCAAATGATAATAAAGGAAGATATCGTTTTAATGAATATTTTACTAGAATCAAAGCATGTCAAGGACATTCTGTTGAATGGGTAGAACCAGAATTAGAATATAAAGAACCACCACAACATTTATATCATGGCACAACAGTAGAATCTTATAAAAAAATGAAAGATAGTGGTTATATCAGTAAAATGAAGAGACATGCCGTTCATATGCAAGCCTTAGAAGAAAAAGCATGGCAATCTGCAAAACGTTGGCATATAAAAGCTGTAGTATTAAAGATAGATGCCAGGAATATGTATAAAGATGGATATATCTTTGGTATATCTGAAAATGAGGTTTGGCTTGTAGAACAAGTGCCAATGAAATATATTATAGATGTTTTAGAAGAATAAAGGTGCGAATTCGCACCTTAATCTTTTAATTCAAAGCTATCAAAGATAAATAAATCATATCTTTTCTTAGCTTTTTTGTAATCTTCTTCACTTTGAATAGTCCATGTAACCATTAAAGCGCCAAATAACTTGTTTAATAATAAAGATAAATTACAATCTGTATGATGATAAGCAATAAAATCAGGTCTTGCAAGGACATTGGTTAATAAGAATTGAGGAAATAAATTTATTATTCTTTTATCTCCTTCTTTCCAGAAATGAGAAGACAATTGTCCTCTCAATATATCTGGTCTATTCTTTTTATACCACATAACTGCAAGAGGATGAAAACACTCTATACAGTAATGTCCTTTATAATTCTTTAATACTTCATTAGATAATTCACAGACTTTTGTTTGTACTCTATCTAATTTATATTCTAGAATAAAAGGAACTTTTCCATCAATAACAGCTAATACTTCTTCAAAAGTAGGAATCGTTTGAGAAGAACCTGATAATGTCATATGTTGTAATTCTTCTAAAGTATATTCCCATACTTTTCCATCAATATTACACATTCTTTTTAAAGATGCATCATGAAATACAACTAACTTATCATCTTTAGTAAGCTGAACATCTAATTCGATACCATAACCTTTTTCAACTGCTTTTTTAAAAGCTGGTAATGAATTTTCAGGTGTTTCACTATCGTTGTTGAATAAGCCTCTATGAGCATAATGATAACCCATAAATGGTTTTCTATCAGGTTTGTTAAACATTCTAGGAAGTATCATGAATAAGTAAATAAGAAATAATACTATAATAATTTTCATATAACTATCCTTTCATTAATCTTCGACATCAAAACTTTCTAAAATATCCTTCTTAGCCATAGGTTTAACATCACCATGTTTAACCATAGACATAGTAATAAATGCTAGTATTGAAAATATAAAAGAATAAGGGAACAATGTACGATAAGATACATGTTCTAATAAGAATCCAGATAAAATAGGAGTTACAATCTGTGCAGACATAGAGAAAGTATAATAATATCCAGTATACTTACCAACATCAGCGTCACTCGCAATTTCTAATACCATTGGTAAAGAGTTGACACCAATTGCTGCCCATGCAAAACCAATAATACCGAAGAAAATAATCATGGACCAATGATATTGACCATATAAGCCAGCTATAAAGAAACAAGCAGCAAGTAATATAATACCAATTAAAATAGTTTTCTTACGACCAATCTTACTAGAAATCATACCAATAGGTAAATAACTAATGATTGCAGCTACAGTTGCTATCATTAAACAATTTGCATATCCTCCATTTTCTAATCCCCATACAGCAGTTGCATATCTAGAAAATGCAGATGTTACTGCATTATAAGCAATAAACCATAAAGCCACAGATAAAAGTAAGAAAGATAAACTCTTATTTTCATCTTTAGATAATACTGTAACTTCTTTTGTTTCTGTAATTTCTTCTTTTTCTTCGTGGATTGTAGCACGTAATTTATTTTCTTTAATAGTTATAAATAATATGACAATACATGTAACCATTAATACAATCAATGCAGTAAATAAAGGCTGATAATTAGGAGTAATACCACTACCAACTAACATTTTAATTAAAAGAAGAGTAATAACACCACCAACAGCTCCCATTAAGTTAATAATTGCATTGCCTTTACTACGTAATGGTTTAGGTGTTAAATCAGGCATTAATGCTACAGCTGGAGAACGATAGAATCCCATTGATAATAATAAAAGCAATAATACAATAATAAACAATGGTAAGTTTCTAGCATTATCTGCCATAGGCAAGATAAATAAGAAGATTGAAGCTAAAGTAGTACCAATTAAAATAAAAGGCATACGTTTCCCTATTTTTGTATCTACCTTATCTGATAATGTTCCAAATAATGGTAATAGAAATAATGCAATCACATTATCAGCTGCCATAATAACACCAGTAAAAGTATCTCCTAATTCAAAAGAATTTGTTAAGATTAAAGGAATAATATTATCATACATTTGCCAGAAAGCACTGATAGATAAGAATGCTAAACCAATTAATATAGTTCTTTTATAATTTAATTTCATTTATTTCACCATCCCATCTTCTCTAGTATAGCGAAATATGTCGATAAATGCAAAGAAATTTAGTGAAGATTGGGTAAAGATTGAATTAATTAGGTTAAATGGTAAAATAGATGCAAGGAGAAATGTAGATGAAAAAGTATATAGAAATAAATAATGGTTTAGGTATATTTACTAGGAATGAAGATATAGAATATATTCTTACAGGAATCAAATTCAATATTCTACCTTATAATGAAAAGAAAAACTATGAAAAATATAATATTCAATTTATCTTTGAAGATAACATTCCTAATATATCCTTTTATTGTGTTCCTTATATAGAAATATTTGCTTTTGATGATGATGGATTTATTTGTATATCTAATCATCAAGTGTACTATATCAATGATAATTGTTATAAGATTGCAGATAGTATAGAACAATTTAAATATAATATAGAACACTATAAAGATCATCTTATCTTATGTGATGATATTACTATTTATTCTTCTAAAGAAGAAGCTTATAAAGAATTAAATATAATAGAATATAAAGAAATGAATGAAAGCCTATTATCTAATTTAAATGCATTACATACAACAAAATTAGGAATAAAAAGGATAAAAAGAAATTTAAACATAGATTGTCATGATATTGTAGAGTGGTGTAAAGATAAAATATTACATTCTACTTCTATAATAAAAAAAGGTAAAAATTATTATGTATATACTGATACTGAAATAATAACTATTAATGTAAATAGTTATACAATTATAACAGCACATAAAAAGAATGATTAAACCTAAAAAACTCATAAGAATTTTATAGTTGTACAGTGATGAGAAGAAAAAGTCTCATCTTGATAAAAATGTTTTGTATTTCATTTTTATTGAAGTATAATATTTGAATGTTTAGGGGGAATTCTTATGAGTCAGATCATTAATGAATTAAATAATGATATCAAATATGGAATCAAATGGGTATTGATTTCATTGGTATTAGGAAGTATTTGTGGAATGGTGGGAGCTCTTTTCCATCATGCTATTGATTATGTAACTGAAATCAGAGAAATACATAATGTTTTTATTTATTTGATGCCTTTAGGGGGACTATTGATTGTATTCTTGTATCATCGAGTAGGATTACACAATGAACCAGGTACAAATACAATTATTCAATCAGTAAGACAACAAGAAAAAATACCAAGAATCTTAGCACCAGCAATCTTTCTTGCGACTGTTATCACTCACTTAGTAGGTGGTTCTAGTGGACGAGAAGGAGCTGCATTACAGATTGGTGGATCTATTGGAACAACATTAGGTCGTTTTATGAAAGTAGACAAGAAAGATATGTCAATACTTGTTATGTGTGGCATGAGTGCTGTATTTTCAGCTTTGTTTGGTACACCATTGACTGCAACTATTTTTTCTATGGAAGTGATAAGTGTTGGGGTTTTATATTATTCAGCACTTTTACCATGTCTATGTAGTTCATTAGTTGCTTTTTTTGTAGCACAAATATTTGGCTGCGCAAGTGTTAAATATCAAATAAGTGAAGTTATGATTATTAATCTACATACTTTTATTTATTTGTTAGGTTTATCTTTATGTATTGCTATTGTTTCTATTATGTTTGTGTTATTGATGCATTATTCACATAAAATGTTTCATAAATATTTTAGTAATCCATATGTTAGAGTTATTGTTGGTTCAGTAATAATTATGTTGTTAGTATTATTATGTGGAAAAGATTATTTAGGTGCTGGTATGAATATGGTTGATAAAGCTATGTATGAACAAGTACAATCTTATGATTTTATATTAAAAGCAGTTTTTACAGCTATAACAATAGGCTGTGGTTTTAAAGGTGGAGAAATTGTTCCATCATTCTTTATAGGAGCAACTCTAGGTTATACAATTGGGAATTTTATTGGAATTGATCCTCATGTATGTGCTTCACTAGGAATGGTTGGAATGTTCTGCTGTGTTATCAATTCTCCTATTACAAGTTTAATTTTAGGAATTGAAATATTTGGTAGTCAAAATATACTTACTTTTGCTATTGTTATTGCTTTTTGTTATGTATTATCTGGATATTTTAGTCTATATCATGCCCAAAAATTTGTATATTCTAAAACATCTCCAGAATTTATAAATAAAGATGCACTTTAAAAGAATCTATAATTGATTGAATAAACACTACTTTATGTAGTGTTTTTCATATTATTAAAATATATTTACATAAATTGTAATAGTATGTATAATATTTGACATATATCGGATGATAATAGCGAAAGAGATTCTTATATGAACACCGAAGAGTTAAAGATTTCAGGTAAAAGGATCGCTATTGGACGAATCACTGGAGAGATTCATTGAATTGAACACCGAAGGAGCAAACCTATGATAGGTGAAACTCTCAGGTAAAAGGACAGTGATTAAATAGTTTTCATTATTATTTCCGACTAATGATTTAGGAGGATTTTTTATTTATGACAGAAATCTTAACCAGGATTAATGATTTTGTTTGGGGAATACCGCTTATAACATTATTATTAGGAACAGGAATATACTTTACTTATAAGCTTAAGTTATTACAATTAACGAAATTAAAATTAGCATTTTCTTGTATCTTTAAGAAAGAGGAAGGTGACGGAGATGTATCTAGGTTTCAGTCTTTATGTACTGCTTTATCTTCTACAATTGGTACAGGAAACATTGTAGGAGTCGCAACTGCTATTTCAGCAGGAGGTCCAGGAGCAATGTTTTGGATGTGGGTTTCTGCTTTCTTTGGTATGGCTACTAAATATGCTGAAGGTTTACTAGCGATACGTTATCGTGTGAAAGATGAAAATGGCCAAATGGCTGGTGGACCAATGTACTATCTAGAAAATGGTTTAAAAAACAAGTTTCTTGCAAAGTTATTTGCATTTTTTGGCGTTGCAGTGGCATTACTTGGAATTGGAACCTTTACTCAAGTTAAATCTATTTCTGATGCATTGAATTTATCTTTTCATATTCCACCATTTGTAACAGCGATTATTTTAACTCTTTGTGTTGCTTTTATTACAATAGGTGGTATTCATAGAATTGCTTCATTTGCAGAAAAGATTATACCATTGATGTGTATATTATATATTGGTGGAGTTTTTATTATTTTAGTTACCCATCTTAATGTCATTCCAGAAACTTTAGGATTAATTATTAATTCTGCTATTTCACCTCAAGCTATACTTGGTGGAGGAATCGGTATTGCGATGCAAAAAGGAATAAGTAGAGGAATTTTCTCTAATGAAAGTGGACTAGGAAGTGCACCTATTGCGGCAGCTGCTTCAAAATCAAATTCTTGTGTTGAACAAGGATTAGTTTCTATGACTGGTACTTTTATTGATACAATTGTTGTTTGTACAATGACAGGTTTAGCGATTCTTATTACTCATTCTCATACTACAGACTTAAATGGTGCTGCTATGACGACATATGCTTTTAGTCAAGGGTTGTTTATTCCATTGATTGGAAAATATATTGTTAATATTGGCTTAGTATTTTTTGCTTTTACAACTATTATTGGATGGAATTATTATGGTGAAAGATGCATATATTATCTTAAAGGATTAAAAGCTATTCCTTTGTATAGATTTATATATATTATATGTATTGCTATTGGGCCATTTATTTCTTTGGATTTTATTTTTATACTTGCGGATATAGTTAATGGTTGTATGGCTATTCCTAATCTTATTGGTTTAATAGGTTTAAGAAAGGTCATTGTAGAAGAAACGGAAAATTATTTTATCCAAGAACAAAATCAAGAGGAATATGTCTATAATTAAATATGAAGATAAGATGCTTATAGATGTAACGCTATAAGCATTTTATTATGAAAAGTACACATAGTATTATAAATATAAATTATTCTACAAATAATAAAAAATTATCAAAAAATCCTTGAATAATCTTAAAACATAAATTATACTATAATAAAAGAAATGGAGATGAGAGTTATGAAGAGTTGGTTATGTTCATTCGTATTTAAAGGTTATTTTTCTCATTTTTATATTTCTTAGAAACATATCTTGGGGGATATGTTTTTTTGTAATTTAAGGAGGGTAGTATGAGAGCGTATTTAATTTTAGAAGATGGTCATGTGTTTGTGGGGGAACATTTTGGTGCAGTTAAGGAAGTTATCAGTGAATTTGTATTTAATACGTCTATGAGTGGATATGTAGAAGTATTAACTGATCCTTCTTATAAGGGACAAAGTGTTATTATGACTTATCCGTTAATAGGTAATTACGGTGTTTGTTTAGAAGATCAAGAATCTATAAAACCGCATGTTTCTGGCTTTGTAGTTAATGAACTAGCAAGATTAGGGAGTCATTTTAGAAAGAATATAGATTTAAATGATTATTTAATTAAAAATGATATTCCTGGAATTAAAGGAATAGATACGAGATATCTTACAAAATTAATTAGAAATCATGGTTGTATGAATGGAATGATTACTGTTAATGAATATAAAGTAGAAGATGTTATTGAAAAGATTAAAGCTTTTAAAGTAAGTAAAGTTGTGGAAAAAGTTACTTGTAAAGAGGTTTATACTGTAGGTGAAGGTAAGAAAAAAATAGCTTTGTATGATTTAGGTACAAAGAAGAATATTATAAATGAATTAGTAAAAAGAGATTGTCAAGTGACTATATATCCAGCAGGTACAAAAGCTAAAGAAATATTAGATGGAAATTATGATGGTATTATGCTTTCTAATGGACCGGGAGATCCAAGTGAATGTAAAGATATTATTGAGGAAATAAAGATATTAGCTAAAACAGGTATACCAATATTTGCGATTTGTTTAGGTCATCAGTTAATAGCTTTAGCTCATGGATTTAGTACTGAGAAGATGAAATATGGCCATCATGGTGCTAATCATCCAGTAAAAGATTTAAAAACTGATAAAGTCTATATTTCTACTCAAAATCATAATTATATGATAAAAGATATAGATGAAACAACCGCAAAAGTATGGTTTAGAAATGTAAATGATGGAACTATAGAAGGATTAGAATATATCAATGAGAATATTAAAACTGTTCAATTTCATCCTGAAGCATGTGCTGGACCTGTAGATACAAATGATTTATTTGATAGTTTTATGGAAATGATAGGAGGTAAAGACAATGCCTAAAAATAAAGATATAAAGAAAGTATTAGTTATTGGTTCAGGACCAATTATTATTGGACAAGCTGCTGAATTTGATTATGCTGGTACTCAAGCTTGTCGTGCCTTGAAAGAAGAAGGAATAGAAGTAGTATTAATTAATTCTAATCCAGCGACTATTATGACTGATAAAGATATTGCTGATAAAGTTTATATCGAGCCTTTAACTATACCGGTTGTAAAACATTTAATAGAAGTTGAAAAACCCGATAGTATTTTACCTACATTAGGTGGACAAAATGCCTTAAATATCGCCATGGCTTTAGCTGATGAAGGATTTTTAGATAATCATCATGTTAAAACGATTGGGACAAATACAGATACAATAAAACTAGCTGAAGATAGATTAGAATTTAAGAACTTAATGGAAAAGATAGGTGAACCATGTGCAGCATCTATTGTTGTTAATCATGTAGATGATGCTTTAGATTTTGCTTCTCGCATTGGTTATCCTGTTGTTGTAAGACCAGCTTATACTTTAGGTGGTACTGGTGGTGGTATTGCATATAATGAACAGGAATTGCATGATATCTGTTCGAATGGTTTGAGATTATCAAGAGTAAATCAATGTTTAATTGAAAGATGTATTGCAGGATGGAAAGAAATTGAGTATGAAGTTATGCGTGATCATAAAGGAAATCGTATTACTGTATGTAATATGGAAAATCTTGATCCTGTAGGTGTACATACTGGTGATAGTATTGTTGTTGCTCCTAGTCAGACTTTATCAGATAAAGAGTATCAGATGTTAAGAAGTTCTGCTTTGAATATTATTGATGCTTTAAATATTGAAGGTGGATGTAATGTTCAATTTGCCTTAAATCCTAATAGTTTTGAATACTGTGTTATTGAAGTTAATCCACGAGTATCTCGTTCATCAGCATTAGCTTCTAAGGCCACAGGTTATCCAATTGCAAAATTAGCAGCTAAGATAGCACTAGGATATACATTAGATGAAATTAAAAATGCAGTAACAGGAAAAACATATGCTTCATATGAACCAACATTAGATTATATTGTATGTAAAATTCCTAAATGGCCTTTTGATAAATTTGTAGAAGCTTCAAGAGAATTAGGGACACAAATGAAAGCAACTGGAGAAGTTATGAGTATCTGTAATAACTTTGAAGGAGCTTTAATGAAAGCGTTACGTAGTCTAGAACAGAATGTTTATGATTTGCATCTTAAAGAGGTAGATTGTCTAAGTGATGCAAAGTTAGTCGAAAAATTAGGAGATGTTGATGATCATCGTATCTTTGTAATTGCAGAATGTTTAAGAAGAGGTATGACTCTAGAAGAAATTCATATGATTACTAAGATAGATTTATGGTTTATAGATAAAATTAAACATATTACTGAAATAGAACATCGTTTAAAAAATGAAAAATTAACTATTGAATTATTAAAACAAGCTAAACGTTTAGAATTTACTGATAAAGTTATTGGTGAATACACAAATCTAAGTGAAGAAGAAATTCATAAATTAAGAAAAGATAATAATATTGTGGCAGTGTATAAAACTGTTGATACTTGTGCTGGTGAGTTTGATGCTTCTACACCATATTATTATTCTATCTATGGTGGATATAATGAGATAGAGCAGGTAAAAAATAAAAAGAAGATTATGGTATTAGGTTCAGGCCCTATTAGAATTGGTCAAGGTATAGAGTTTGATTATTGTTCAGTACATTGTGTATGGGCATTAAAGAGAATGGGGTATGAAACGATTATTGTTAATAATAATCCTGAAACAGTATCAACTGATTTTGATATTGCAGATAGATTATATTTTGAGCCATTAACTGCTGAAGATGTTGAAAGTATTGTTGATATTGAAAAACCAGATGGTGCTATTGTTCAATTTGGCGGTCAAACAGCTATTAAACTTACAAAAGCATTGATGGAAATGGGAGTTAAAATCTTAGGAACTTCTGCTGATGATGTAGATGCAGCTGAAGATAGAGAAAGATTTGATGAAATATTAGAAAAATGTCTTATTGATAGACCAAAAGGTTCAACTGTATTTACTACCCATGAAGCAATAGAAACTGCTCATAAATTAGGTTATCCAGTATTAGTAAGACCTTCTTATGTATTAGGTGGAGCAGGTATGGAGATAGCTTTAAATGATGGTGATATTAAGAAATTTATGGCTATTATCAATAGACAATATCAAGAACATCCTATTTTAATTGATAAATATTTATCAGGTAAAGAAGTAGAAGTAGATGCAATCTGTGATGTTAATGGTGTATTAATTCCTGGTATTATGGAACATGTGGAAAGAGCAGGTGTTCATAGTGGGGATAGTATTTCGGTATATCCTCCTCAGAAGATTAAAGATAATATAAAAGATATTATTGTAGAATATACACAAAGATTAGCTAAAGCTTTACATGTTATTGGGTTGATTAATATTCAATTTATTGTTTATGAAGATCAGGTATATGTTATTGAAGTTAATCCACGATCTTCAAGAACTATCCCTTATATTTCTAAAGTTACTGATATTCCTATTGTAGATGTTGCTACTCAGGTTATTATGGGTAAAACTATAGAAGAACAAGGATATAGTTATGGGTTAGCACCTGAGAAAGAAACAATTGCGATTAAGATGCCGGTATTTTCATTTGAAAAGATTAAGGGAGCAGAGATTAGTCTTGGTCCAGAAATGAAATCTACTGGAGAAGTCTTAGGTATTTCTAAGGATTATGATGAAGCTATTTATAAAGCATTTATTGGTACTGGTATTGATTTACCTAAGAAAAAGAATATTATTTGTACTATTAAAGATAGTGCTAAAGAAGAGTTCTTACCTATTGCGAAAAAGTATTATATGTTTGGATATGATTTATATGCTACAAAAGGAACATATAATTTCTTAAAAGAACATGATATACCTGTACATTTAGTTAATAGAATTGATGAAAAGAAGAATACGTTATTTGATTTAATGTTATCAGATACTGTAGATTTAGTTATTGATATGCCAACAAGAAATAATAATTTAAAAGATGGTTTCTTAATTAGAAGATTTGCAGTAGAAGCAGGTATTCCTATTTATACATCATTAGATACTGCCAATGCACTCATTAACTGTTTAGAAAAAAGACATAAAGGTGATACATCATTAGTAGATATTACAAAATTGAAATAAACTGGGAAATTCCCAGTTTTTTCTTTGATCTTTATGTTAGAATAAGAGTAGATGAAGGAAGTGAGATAGAATGAGAAAAATATGTCTTGTTATTTTAATGGCTTTTATGATGGTGATAACACCAGTGCAGGCATCAAATACAAATATTGATGAAATGACAATAACTGCAACTTTAGATGAGTTAGGTAATGCTCATATTAAAGAAATATGGGAAATGGATGTTTATGAAGGAACTGAAGTTTACAAGATTATGAATAATATGAATGAAAAGAGAATTACTAATCTTAAGGTTACAGATGAAAACAATAATCAATATACTAACATTGGAGAATGGGACGTAAGTGCCTCTAAAGAAGAGAAAAGAAATAAATGTGGTTTAGTTAATGATGGTGATGATTATGAATTGTGTTTTGGTATAGGAGATTATGGCCATAGAACTTATACCTTTGAATATGATGTATCTTATTTTGTTGAACAGTATAATGGTGATCAAGGATTTAATTTTGCTTTTTTTAGTGAATTAGAGTTGGATATAGAAAAAGTAAGAATTACAATTGAATATCCTAGTTATCAATTTAGTGAAGATAATAGTGATATTTATGCTTATGGTTATGAAGGATATATAGTCTACAACAAAGGTAGAATTGTGATGGGGAATGAAGGAATCTTGAATAGTGGTTCTAATAAGATGCAGATATTAATGCGAATAGATAATGGTACATTTAAAAATCTTGTTAATACAGGTCGAACTTTTGATGATATTTTAGAAGAAGCAGAAGATGATGGACTAGGTTTTGGTTTTTTTATTCTTATGACTGTAGTAGTATTGGCTTTTGTTTTTCTTATTGTTGTATTAGTGATGAATAAAACTGAAGAGGAAATGTTTGAAAATGGTGATAAGTTAGAAATAGATGATAATAATATTCCAATATATAATAATATTCCTAGTCATGGAGACTTATTTAGGTTTTATTTTCTTGCTAGAAAGATTTATTTAAAAAATGAGAAAAAGTATTTGATTGATACAGAAGAACAATCTGGATTGATTAGTGGAATTATTTTGAAATGGGTTCGAGATGGCGTATTAGAATTTGAAAAGATAGAAGGTACTCCAGGATTATTTGGTAAAAGTGAAGGTTTTGCAGTAGATATGTACAATAAGATTACCATAGATAATCCATTAGAACAAGAGTTATTAGAATTTATCAAAGATGCTTCAGGAATGAATATGAAGTTTGAAGATGGTGAGTTTGAGAGATGGTGTAGAAAACATTATACTTTAATTGATGAATGGTTTTTGAATGTTGAAAAGAGCGTGGAAGAATCATTAAAACAGGAAGGATTAATTAGAGTTAATCAGAAAATATACAAGCACTTTGGAAAAATTAATGATAAATATAAAGAAATTGTTTATACTGATACTTTAAAAGAAGAGATGTATCAGATTATAGGATTTAAGAAGTACTTAGAAGAAATCTCTATGAGTTATATTGAAAATATAGATATTAAGCAATGGGAAGAATACTTAATTTATGCCAATATATTAGATATTGCAGATAATACTGAAAAAATAATAAAAAAGAAGATTCCTGATTTTGTAGAATATTCACATATTAATCCTTATTATCATCCTCATTTAATAAGAACTTTTTCTCATAAAGGTGTTCAAGCTGCTCATACTGCTTCTAGTAGTTCGTCAACAGGCGGAGGCGGAAGCTTCTCTGGTGGAGGCGGAGGCGGAGTCCGTTAAAAAAGTAATATCATTATGATATTACTTTTTTGTTGTTGAACCAAAACCACCATTTCTTATTTCACTAACATCATCATCTTCTACGATACCATATGTTAAGAAAATACCTTGGACAATTCCTTCTCCTTTTTTTACGTCTAATGTCTTATTTTCATTGGAATCATTAGTTAATTTAATAAAGATATGTCCTTCATTATCAGAATAGAAATAATCACTATCGATAACTCCTACAGTATTATTTAACTGTAATCGAAATTTAAAACCTAAACCACTTCTAGGAAATAACATTAATACCCAAGAAGGATTCATTTCACAACGAATTCCAGTAGGAATTTTTATTGTTTCTCCTGGTTTTAAAATAACATCAATAGGTGTATAGAAATCATAACCAGCAGAACCTACAGTTGCTCTTTTAGGTAAAGATATTTCATTATATATATTTTGGATTTCAGTTTCTTCTAAATTGAAGTCTGACATTCCTTCTTTGAATTGTTTATAACTGACTTTATAAAATTTAGCTTTTTCCATCATTATTCTCCTTAACTTGTTTCCATTATCTTACCACAAAAAGATATTTATATGAATCATTTTATTCACATCATCTATGAAATTCTGAGAATTCGACAAAAGAGAAATAAATAAAATATTAAGGATGTATTATCTTTTTTAAAATAAAAATTTAATTTTTTATAAATCATAAAGCATGTCTATAAAAAAATGTTGAACTATGTTATAATAACTACGAGATTAGAAGGTTTGGGTGGTTATTATGATAGGATATTATAATTATACTGTTATATTGACATATTTAAGTTTGTTAAGTGCATTATTTGGAACACATTTAGCTATTTTAGGGAATCATAAAGAAGCATTAATATGCCTTTGTGTATGTGGAGTATGTGATGCATTTGATGGTATGGTTGCAAGATCTAAAAAAGATAGAACGGAAGAGGAGAAGAAGTTCGGTATACAGATTGATTCTTTAGTAGATATGTATAGCTTTGGTATTTTTCCGGCAATTATTGGTTATACTATGGGGTTAAAGAAAAATTTTTTTATTATCTTTGCAATATATGCTATAGGTGCAGTAACAAGACTTGGATATTTTAATGTAGTAGAAGAAATTAGACAACAAACAACAACCGAAAAGAGAAAATATTATCAGGGACTTCCAGTTACAAGTGCTTGTCTTATTTTTCCGGCTGTTTATTTATTGAATTATTTTTTAGATACACAGATAGTAACAATGATTTATGGTATTGTTATGGCTGTTGTAGCTCTAGCATTTGTTATTGATTTTAAGGTTCCTAAGCCAGGTTTTAAATCAATTATGACTATGGGAGTATTTATGTTTGCGATATTTATTGGATTGGTGATGTTATAATGAAAGTTGTTGATCGTCAAGGAAATGAGGTTATTTACAATCAAGGACAAAATAAATTATTAAAAAATTTATATGGAAGTGTATTAGGAAGAAGTGTTCTTAAGGTATTGACACTTCCTTTTATTAGCCATATTGGTGGTAAAGTGATGGATAGTTCTTTGTCTAAGGTACAGATATCTTCGTTTATTAAGAATAATAATATAGATATGAGTCAGTATGAAGAAAAAGATTATCATTCATATAATGATTTTTTTACCAGAAATATCAAAGAAGGAAAAAGAATAATTGATTTTGATGAAAATCATTTAATTTCACCTGCTGATAGTAAAGTCAGTTATTATAAGATTAATGAAAATACTCATTTATTAGTTAAGGATACTTTATACACTATAGAAGAATTATTAGAAGATAAGACTATTGCTAAGAAATATCAAGGTGGTATATGTTTAGTGTGTAGATTAGCTGTTGATGATTATCATCATTATCATTATATTGATTCTGGAACAACTTTAACGTATAAATATATACAAGGTAAGTTCCATACAGTTAATCCCATCGCAAATGATTATTATCCAATTTATAAACAAAATACACGTAGTTATTCATTATTATCAACTAAAAATTTTGGGGATGTTATCTATATGGAAGTAGGTGCTTTAATGGTTGGTAAGATTGTGAATTTAAAGAAACAAAGCTTTGAAAAAGGTGAAGAAAAAGGGTATTTTGAATTTGGTGGTTCTACAATTGTTTTGTTATTTGAAAAAGATAAAGTGAATATAGATCAGGATATTATTAATAATTCTTTAAAAAATTATGAAACAAAAGTATATATGGGTGAAAAAATAGGTGTTAAGTTTGATAATTTGTGATAGAATAGTATATCGCAATAAGAGTTTTTATAAACACTAAGGAGAGAAGAAGCATGGCAAAAATTATTGCAGTTACAAATCAAAAAGGTGGGGTAGGTAAAACAACCACAAGTGTGAATTTATGTGCTGCATTAGCATATATGAAAAAAAGAGTGTTATTAATAGATATCGATCCTCAAGCTAATGCAACTCAAGGGATTGGCATTGATCGTACTGATTTAGAATTGACAACTTATGATGTCATTGTTGATCAAATACCAATTGAAAAAATAATTAAGTCTAGTAATGTTGAAAATCTAGATGTTGCTCCTGCAAATATTAATTTAGCAGGTGTTGAAATACAATTATCACATGTTGAAGTCGGAAGAGAACAAAGATTAAAGAAATCATTAGTTAATGTTAGGGATAAGTATGATTATATTATTATAGATTGTCCTCCAGCATTAGGTTTATTAAATACAAATGCTTTAACTGCTGCTGATTCTGTTTTAATTCCGGTTCAATGTGAATATTATGCATTGGAAGGTTTAACTCAATTATTAAACACTATTTTACTTACTCAAAGATCATTTAACGAAGATTTAACTATTGAAGGTGTATTGCTTACAATGTTAGATTCACGTACAAATTTAGGAATAGAAGTATCTCAGGAAGTTAGAAAATACTTTAGAGAAAAAGTATATGACACTGCTATTCCAAGAAATATAAGATTATCAGAAGCTCCATCTGAAGGTTTATGTATTTTTGATTATGATAAAAATTCAGAAGGTGCTAAAGCTTATGCAAAATTTGCGAAAGAAGTGGTGAAGAGAAATGGCAAGTAAGAAAAGATTAGGAAAAGGATTAGATGCTATTTTTAATGATGCTTCTCAGGGTGCAGATTTACAATCAATGATTAATGCAATTGAAAAGAAAGCACCTGAAATGGCTCAATTAATGATTCCAGTTAAGGAAATAAGACCTAATCCATATCAGCCACGTAAATATTTTGATGAAGAAAAACTTAATGAATTAGCTCAATCAATTAAAGAACATGGAATTTTCCAACCTTTAATTTTAAAGAAGTCTATTCAGGGATATGAAATTGTTGCTGGTGAAAGACGTTATAGAGCAGCTACGATTATTGGATTAGAAGAAGTACCAGCTATTTTAGTTGAGTTTACTGATGCTCAGATGATGGAAATTGCTTTATTAGAAAATATTCAAAGGGAAGATTTGAATGCAATAGAAGAAGCACAAGCATATCAATCTATGATGAAAGAGCTAGGACTAACTCAAGAAGAATTATCTAAACGAGTTGGAAAATCTAGAACACATATTGCTAATACGGTTAGATTATTAAAGATGCCTAAGAAGTTACAGACTTATGTATTAGAAGGAAAACTAACAATGGGACATGTAAAACCATTAATTGGTCTTGATGATACAAAGGCATTAGAGATTGCGAAAAAAGCAATTGATCAAGAATTATCTGTAAGACAAGTAGAAGATATTGTTAAAGGTATTAAATTACAGGAAGCAAGAAGAAATAAACCTAAGGTTGAAAAACCTAAAGAATATGCATATGTAGAAAGTATTTTAAGAAAGAAGTATAGAACTAAAATTAAAGTTGAAGATAAATCTATTACTATAAAATATAATGACACAGAAGACTTGAATCGTATATTAGAGTTAATGGGTGTTATAGAAGAAAGTTAGGACAATGTGAAAACATTGTCCTATTTTAATATAAATTGATTGGTTCGCAATATTCTATTTGAATAGCTCCACCTATTATATCTAAAGATTGAAGTGCTTGTATTGTATCATCATCCTCTTCAGTAATACCGACTTCAAGAATATTTAAATCTTCTTTTATACTAACATATACAAGTAAATCAAAATCATGTTGTTTTATTTTTTCAATAATTTTATCTTGTAATTGTTCAAGATATTTCAATGAATATTTTGCTTCTTTAAATAAAACATTGTTAATGTTAAAGTTAAGCTCTTTACAAATTAATTCTTGATTTTCTGTTGTGTTTTTAGTTAAAAATACAACTATATCATTATTATTATCTAAATATGAGCCACCATATATATCATTATTAGAACTAAGCATTTCATTATATTCTTCATTAGTAATAGGAACATCATTACTGTTGGTATTATTATTTATCTTTATTGTTTCTTCAGTTCCTCCTTTTGATTCTATTCCTACATATGTTTTAGAATCATTAGTGATATTGCTTGTTAGAAAAGTAACCATACATATCATAGATAACATTGAGAAAACAATTATTTTTTTCTTTTCTGCTTTTTGATGATATATTGATCTCTTCGATTAAATAAGCTATCGCACATCTGCTTATAACTTTTCAAATTCAAAGTCCTCCTTTAATAGTTTTTTCTTTAAAGCTTTCTTAGCACGATATATAAGTGTCTCTATATTCTTCTTTTAAATATGTTATTTTTAATGGTTCTTCATCATTAATATTGTTTTCAATATCATAACTTATATATTTAGAATGTTTACCGATATAATCAATTATTGTATTTCTAGAAATAGTATATAACCGAGTTTTAAATGTAAATATATTTTTATACTTAGTTTTTTAATCATCAGTTTAAAGATAGTGTCTTCTACTCATTCTTCCGCAAGTATTATATTTGTATATAACTATTCAAATAAAGAATTCAACTATCTTTATATTCATCCATTATTATAACGTAACAAAAATCAAATTCACATATTATGATATAAATATTTTGGAAATGATTAAAAATTATGTCATATCTTATTTCTTCATGATATACTTTGCTTATATGAGGGGAATTATTATGAGTAAAAGAATTGAATTGATTAAGAATATGTACATTGATTATCGTTATAAGGTACATGAGAATGCAGGGATTTGTTTTGCTTATTATTTAATTATGGCTATTTTTCCAATCTGTTCTTTAATTTCTTATTTTTCGACATTCTTTGATGTTGATTTAACTTTATTAACGAGAATTCTAGAAAAGTTTTTAACACCGGAGTTTTCAGTTGTTGTGGTTAATGCTATTTCTAGTACAGATGTTAGTGCTTCATCTTTAATTGTTATTGGAATGTCTATATTTGTTATTAGTAGGGGGATTCATCAATTATATGGCGTTTCTAAAAATATGTTTCCACCAGCACATGAAAGAACTAATATAATAGAGCAGATATTTACAATATTAAAAACAGTGATGGTGTTTACGTTATTATTACTAATTATTACAGTACTCACTTTTTTTCCGATTATTTTATCATCGGTTGAATTAAGTCAGCATTTTTTAATGGATGAAAGTATTTTATTTATTTGTTTTTTTGTTATTTTCTTTCTGTTGTATAAAATTATTCCTGATGTTCACGTACATGTATTTGATATTATGGTAGGTGCAGTACTGGCGAGTTTTTTAATGTTACTGTTATTAAATATATTGCAGTTATATTTTAGTATTGCTGATTATCAGTCTATATATGGTCCATTAGCATCAATTGTAGTTATTATGATTTCATGTACATTAGTAGCAGAAGTGATTTATATAGGTATGTATGGGATGTTTGAAGCACATATGTATAGATTAATAAAAAAGATGACAAAAGAATATGAATTAAATAAATAAGGAGAAGATCACATCATCTTCTCCTTATTTACATCCATGATATTTTATTTTCTTCACCTTTTAAAAATTTAATAATATTACTTCTATGACGATATATGAGTAAACAAGTAACTAGTAAAGTTGCAATAAACATAATTGATTTATCTACCTTAAAAAATATATATAAAGTACTAAATATAGCGGAACATATACTAGAAATAGAAACAACTTTACCTATGTATAGTACAATTAAAAACAATATTAATGGTAGAAAAAAGACAAAAGGATTATGTGCAACTAAAAGAACATGACTTAGTAAAAAACCAAACATAGTTGCGACAGCTTTACCACCTTTAAAATGAGCAAATATAGGATAACAATGTCCAATAGTAGTCATAAATCCTGCTAGAATAATAGTAATTTCACTATGTTTAAAAAATGAACATAGAAAACTAGCAAATACAACTTTTAAAACATCTAATATCATTACTAAAAGACCAGCTTTTTTTCCTAAAACTCTTCCCGTATTACTACCACCTAAATTACCACTTCCAAATTTTCTAACATCAGTCTTATAGAAAATTTTACCTATAACCAAAGCAAAAGGAATAGAACCGATTATATAACCAATAAACATAGAAATAATGATTTCACAATAAATATTCATATTTAACCTCTCATATTTTATAATGTCATTTTCGACAACACATTAACATTTATTAAGAAATTTGTAAATAAATAATTAAAAAATTTTAACTATTCATAATATAAAAGAATGCTTATTGCTTCTTTATTTCGTTTTGCTTAGTTAAGTAATATTGTACACATATTTTTTGAGCTACTGATAATACTGTTATTTGTAGTAAATAAACAATCTGAGGATCAGTCTGTATCGCTATAGGATGAACTAATGGTTCATCAAATAAAATACTTTTAATACAAGATTCTACTTCATCACAAAAATAGTTATATGATAAATCTAATGGTGATTCTCTCATCTGAATTTGTAATAGCTTACCAACTTCTTCTAAAGAGTATGATTTCTTTAGTATACAAATAACAATAAAATAAGCTATCTGATCTCTATCATATTTCTTTTTTACTGGTGCTTTTACAATTCCATGTTTGACATAATTATTAATCATAGAACTAGTAATCATTTTTTCATCAAAAGAGAACTTTCCTAGTTTAGATTCAATATAGTTTACAACTTGTTCTATATATAGAGGAAAATCAGGAAGCTCCTCCCATCTTGGTATATGAAAATTCTTAATATCTTCCATAATAATCTCCTTTTTTTCTTAATATATCATTAAATTTTGAAAATGTCAAAACGTAGTTATTAAAACTATATTTATTACTTTTTAAAACTAGCTATATTGACAATAATGTCGTAATTTGGTATTGTATAATTATGATTAGAAGGAGATTATATAATGAAAATAGTAACAGATACATCAACTCTTTTCTCACCAGCAGAAGGAGAAGAATTAGGACTAAAAGTTTTGCCATTAAGTGTAACAATTAATAAAGAAACATGGAAAGAATATGTGGATATCTATCCAAATGAATTTCTAGAAAAAGTTAAAGCAGGAGGTATTCCAACTTCTTCTCAACCATCAGTAGGGGAAACTTTAGAAGTATTTGAAACAGTAAAAGATGATATCTTAGTTATCTCAATGTGTGATGGATTATCAGGAACATATCGTAGTGCAGTTGGAGCTAAGAATAGTATAGAAAATAATGAAAATATTACTGTTATTAATACTAAGACTTTATGTGGACCTCATCGTTATATGGTTAAGAAAGCACTTGAGATGAAGGATAATGGAAGTACTTATCAGGAAATTATAGATAAAATGAATCATTATACTAATAATCACATTTCTTTTTTGATTCCTTATGATTTTGGTTTCTTAAAACGTGGTGGAAGATTAACCCCAGCAGCTGCAACAATTTTAGGAATGTTGAAAGTTGTACCACTTATGACACAAACTAAAGATTTCTTGAAATTAGAATCATGTGGTATTAAGAGAACGTTTAAAGCAGCTATTTTAGAAATTTGTAAAACTTTAAAAGAATTTGGTGCTAATGAAAAATACTTAATTAGTATTTCTCATGCTGGGTTTATTGAAAGAGTTAATGAAGCAAAAGCTATTATTCAAAAACATTTCCCAGATACTGAAATTGAAGTTTTAGAATTATCACCTGCATTTATTACTCAAGGTGGACCTGGATGCGTTGCTATTCAAGCGATTATTAAATAATTATTGTCCTGTTTCTTATAGAAGCAGGACTTTTCTTATGTTAAAATAATGATAAGATTTTTTATGGGGTGATATGATGAAATATATTTTGTTTGATTTAGATGGAACATTAACAGATCCTTTTGTAGGAATTACTAAGGCCGTAGCTTATGGATTAAAATCTCAAGGTATTGAACCACCAGAACTAGAAAAGTTAAAGCCTTTTATAGGACCACCATTAGATGATTCTTATACAAAGTATTATGGTATGGATTATGAGACTTGCTGGAGAGCAATAGATAAGTTTAGAGAATACTTTAATCAAAAAGGTAAATTCGAAAATAAAGTCTATGAAGGTATTGAAGAATGTTTACAGACATTAATAGATAAAGGATATATTTTATACGTATGTACAAGTAAACCCATTATTTTTGCAAAACAAATAATAGAACATTTTCATTTGTCTAAGTATTTTAAAGGTATCTATGGTAGTGAACTAGATGGAACTAGAAAAGCTAAAGCTGATGTTATTTCTTATTGTCTGCATCAAGAGAACATTGATTATAAAGAGTGTATTATGGTTGGAGATAGAATGCATGATATTATAGGTGCTCATGAGAATCATATCCCATGTATCGGCGTATTGTATGGATATGGAGACAAAGAAGAATTTGAAAGATATCAATGTGATTATATTGTAGATAATATCAAAACATTAGGAGAATTCTTTAGTGAGGAATAAAATAAAATCTTCTTTTCTTGCTTCTATTCCTGTATTAATGGGATATATAGTTTTAGGTATTGCTTTTGGAATGTTGCTTTCTAGTCAAGGTTATCCTATATATTATGCTTTATTAATGAGTGTATTTATTTATGCTGGAAGTATGCAGTTTGTAACTATTAATTTGCTTACGAGTGGAGCTTCTTTAATTTCAGCTGCATTAATGACTTTGTTTATTAATGCAAGACATTTAGTTTATGGATTATCTATGTTAGATAGATTTCAATCAATGGGAAAATATAAACCATATATGATTTTCTCATTAACAGATGAAACTTATTCTTTATTAGTATCTCATAAAGATACAGATAAAGAATCAATGTTTTTAATCTCTTTATTTAATCAATGCTATTGGATAACAGGAAGTTTAATTGGTAGTGCTATTGGCTCTTTGATTACTATTAATACAAAAGGTTTAGATTTTGCGATGACTGCGTTATTTGTAGTTATTGTCGTAGATCAGTTCTTAAATACTAATAAACATATACCAACATATATTGGTTTTGTTATAAGTATTGTTTGTTTATTTGTTTTTGGAGCGACTTCTTTTATTATTCCTTCAATGATAGGGATATTAACATCATTAATGATGTTATATAAAAAGGAGGAGAGCTATGAGTCATGATTTATTAATAATCACAGTAGTAGCCTTAGTAACCTTATTAACAAGAGTATTACCATTTATTGCTTTTTCTAATAAGAAAAGCCCTATTATTGAATATTTAGGAGAAGTTTTGCCATATTCTATTATGGCTATGTTAGTTGTATACTGTTTAAAAGATGTAAATTTTATATCAGGTTTTCATGGTATAAGTGAAATTATTGCTGTAGCTACTGTTGTTGTTTTACATTTATATAAAAGAAATACATTATTATCAATTATTGGAGGAACATTAGTTTATATGCTATGTGTTCAGCTTATATTTATTTAAAAATAGCCAGAGTGAGGTTATCCTCATTCTGGTTATTTTTTAAATTGAATAATAGCTTTAAATAAATCACCATCAATATCTATCTTAAATAAACCACCTTGTATCTCAGTAAAACTTTTAGCAATAGCTAATCCTAAACCACTACCACTTGTATTTCTAGATTTATCTCCTCTTACAAAACGTTCTACAATTTCTTCACCAGTAAAGTTCAATTCCTGAGCAGATATATTTTTAATCATGATCATAATATATTCATCATTTTCATGTATATCAATGTAGACTCTTGTATGAGACAAAGCATATTTACCGATATTATTAAATAAATTTTCAAAGATTCTAAATGTTTTTAAACTATCTAGTTTAAGAATATATTTTGCTTGTGGAAAGTTTTCTTTGATTGTAAGTTCATTATTATTTAATATATCATCACATTCAAATTGTGCCTGTTTAATTAAAGATATAATATCAATATCTTCTAAATTGAGTTCTACATTACCTGTATTTGCTTTAGTAACTTCAAATAAATCATCAATAAGTCTTTTTAATCTTAATGCATTACGTTCTAATACATTGATATAATTGATTTTATCTTCATTACTATTATCTTCTTTCTTTAATAAATCTATATAAGTAATCATAGAAGTTAAAGGTGTTTTTAAGTCATGAGAGACATTAGTAATTAATTCTGTTTTCATTCTTTCTGATTTTATTTCTTCATTAACTGCTTTTTCAAAGCCTTCTTGTATATGTGAAAATTCTTCCTGTAATTCCTTAAAATAAGTTAATTTGTCATTGATATCTGTATCAAAATGTCCTTGGGATAGTTCTTTTGTCGCAGATACAAGTTTTTGATATTGAATACTATATTTTTTTAAAGATTTATAACCTATATAATATATACTGCAAAATATCATAACGAATACTATAAATCTTTCTCCGCCAGGAGAGGATATTTGTAAAAAAACACTTAAAATAGCTATTATTATAGTAAGAATTAAAGAAGTCATAAGTAATTTTTGGTTTGAAACAATTGATTTTAGAGTATCTATAATTTTATTAATATCTATAATTTCGGTCTCATTAATTTCTTTGACTTTTAGAGTTAATTTATTTTGGAAATACCATTTTTTATCAAATAAATATCTTAGATATCTTGATAATAAATGAAGTATATATAATATAAATAAAATAGAAATAAAGCACTCATACTTACTATAACCTATTTTATGAACCTGCATTAAATGATGATTTAGACTGCTAAAAAATGATAAGACAAGTATCACTGCTGCAAGAAGATTAATATATATAGACGTTTTTTTCATTGGCTCTAATAGCCATAATTTATCATATTTAATAAAGAAACAGATAATAAAGAATATAAATAAAATAGGCATTAATTGATTATATATACTATGAGTATAAGTAGAAACAGGATAGATGAGATTATATGATTCATAATCTTTACTTGGAAATAAACTTACTGCATAAGTAATAGTTGTATTCTTTAAATCTTTTAATTGAGAATGATCTGAATATAAACTCATATAATTCATTTTAAAGTTATTATAATCAAGAGTATATTGGTCACCCGGATGACTT
The DNA here is from genome assembly GCA_036308445.1 of Bacilli bacterium. Lineage (GTDB taxonomy): Bacteria > Bacillota_I > Bacilli_A > Erysipelotrichales > Coprobacillaceae > MGBC113645. The sequence continues at coordinate 29,329 of JAXJVS010000114.1, forward strand.
GATTCATATGATATATTTCCTTCTTTATCATATGTAAAAGTGATAAAGAATAAATAATTATCATGATAGTTATCACTAGTAAGATAGCTAATGTCTATTGTGTTAGTGATAAGTTGTTCTGTTTCTGTATTTTTAATTGTATATTTGATGTTAAAATCATCTAATATCCAAGACTTTTCAAAGATATTGTTGTTAGTTTTATACAAATCTTCTAGATTGTTATTAGTGATTTCTTCAGGTAAAAAACTATTTTGATTTTGTTGATAACTCAATCCAAGTTTTTCATTCAATTTAAATGATAAATAATAATTAGAATAAGCAATTTCGCTTGATAACCAATCGAATTGGGGATCATCTTTAACATAACTTCCAAAACTATTTATAATAAGAAAGCTTAAAACAATATAAATTATAAAAACAATATTTTTTTTATTTAAGATGTATTTCATAATATCACCTACTGTTTTTCAATTTTGTATCCTACACCCCAGACAACTTTTAAATATCTAGGATTTTTAGGATTGATTTCTATTTTCTCTCTTAAATTTCTTATGTGTACCATAACTGTATCAGTATTAATAGCTTTTTCTTGCCAGACACTTTCATATATATTGTCAGCTGAGAACACTTTCCCAGGATGACTCATTAATAATTCTAGGATTTTAAATTCTATTGGTGTCACTTTAATGATATTCCCATCAACACTTACTTCTTTAGTATCTAAATCCATTTCTAAACCACCAATAATATATTTATTCCTTACATCCATAATTTTGTTTTTCATTTCTAAAAACTGACTATAACGTCTTAACTGTGATGATACTCTTGCCAGTAATTCCATTGGTACAAATGGTTTAGTAATATAATCATCAGCACCAATGTTTAAACCAGTAATTTTATCTATATCTTCAGACTTTGCAGAAAGCATAATGATTGGAAAATCATATTTATTTCTTATTTTTAAAGTCATTTCAATGCCATCCATGATAGGCATCATAATATCTATAATTGCAAGGTGTATTTCATTATTTTGAATAATATTTATACCTTGTTTACCATTAAAAGCTTTTAATACCTCATAACCTTGACTTTTTAGATAAATTTCAATTGCATCATTGATTTCTTTCTCGTCTTCTACAATTAATATTCTATACATAATACCAACTCCCTTTGTAACTTTATTATATCGATAAAAATATAAGAAATATATATTGAAAAATGAAAGAATTTCTAAAGATTTTTATTTCATACTTTCTTTTCATGGAAATGAAAGTAAAAATAAATACAAATAATACAAATAATACCGATGAATAATGAAAACTTATAATCATTAAATACAAATTTCTTTTGACATATAACCTGACAGATTAATGAAGGGAGAGAAGCAAAGTTCATCAGAATAAATGTATAGAATAATGAGATAGGAAATAATGATAATACAAGTAAAATATATCCTCTAAAGGGAATTGGAATAAAGAATATAAGGAAGATGAGAATATAAATAAAAGTATTATAGTTATAAGGTAAAGGAGAGATGATTTTTCTTGATATGTAACATAAAGTTATGTTACATAGGGATCTTAGTACGATATTTAATATAAAAGATATAGAAATAGAAAAATAAGAAGATGATAGTATTTGTATTTCATCAATGAAATAAGAAAAATCTTGAAAACATATTAAAGAATATATGAATTTATTATTAAAATATTTAATTAACCATAAGATACAGGAAAAATTATAGTTTTACAAAAAGTATAAATTTATAGTACATTTAAATATAAAATATAGAATTAATACTGGATAAATAATGATTTGATTTTTACTACCTGCTTC
>JAXJVS010000115.1:0-14730 GCA_036308445.1 Bacilli bacterium
ACAATTAACAATAATGTCATTTAATATGTTAATTATAACTTTCAATAAAATAGCGTTCTTCGAGATTGAGATATTGTAAATTTATGCTATAATAAAGTAAGATATGAGGTGTTATATGATGAAATTACATGAATCAGGGGAAAACTATCTTGAAACTATATTGGTTTTAGAAAAGAAAAATGGATATGTGCGTTCTATTGATATAGCGAATGAATTGAATTTTTCTAAACCTAGTGTTTCTAGAGCAATGAAATTATTAAAAGAAAATAATTATATAGAAATGGATATTGACAGTCATATTATTTTAACTGAGGAAGGTAGAAAGAAAGCTGAAGCAGTATATGATCGTCATAATACTATTAATGAATTTTTAATAAAGCTTGGTGTAAGTAAAGAACAGGCTGAGATTGATGCGTGTCGAATTGAACATATCATTAGTGAAGAAACTTTGTCTTGTATAAAAAAAGCGCTGAAATAACAATCATATGATTGTTATTTTTCATTTTTGTTATAATTTCTTGTAATATATGGTAAAATAGTTTAACGAGGTGGCAGTAATGGAAAAAGTAGAGCGTAAAAAGAAATACAGATTAAAAGGGAAAGTTATTACAGTAATATTGTGTGTATTATGTTTAGGTATAGGTTTAGGTGTAGGTGTGAGAATTTCTAGGCCTACAACTAATGTAGATGTTGAAACAAATGACCTTGTTAATGAGATTATTAATATATTAGATGATAAATGGGTTGATGTTACTGATAGTGAAGAGAATATGCAGGATCGTATGGTTGATGGTCTTGTTAATAATTTGGGCGATGCTTATACAAATTATATGTCTATTGATGAATTGAATGATTTTGTTTCTTCTATTAATGGCAGTTTTGTAGGTATAGGTGTTTCTTTTATAGCGATTGATGATGGCGGACTTGTGTTAGATGTATATAAGGATACACCAGCATATAATGCTGGTATTAAAGCTGGTGATGTTTTAATTGAGTCTAATGGTGCTTCTTTGACTGGATTGAATTCTACTGAGATTAAAGAAAAAGTTGTTGGTGAAGAGAATAGTCAAGTTAGAATTAAGGTTTTAAGGGATAATAAAGAACTGATTTTTAATATGGTTAGAAAGTCTGTTGAAATTGATGTTGAATATGAAGTTTATGATAGTTTTGGATATTTGAATATTATTACTTTTGGAGATAGTACTGCTGATCATGTAGAAACAGCTTTGAAAGCATTTAAAAATAAAGATGTTAAAAATATTGTCATTGATGTGAGAGATAATAGTGGTGGGTATTTGACAGCTGTACAAGGAATATTGAATCTTTTAGTACCCGATGATCAGGTGATTTATAAAATGCAGGATAAAGATGGCACTGTTTATGAAACTACAGCTGATAATAAATCTGTTTATGAATTTGATAAGGGATTTATTCTTATGAATGGTGAGAGTGCATCTGCATCAGAAGTGATGATTGGTGCATTAACAGAAGTATTGGATTATAAAACTATTGGTGCACAAAGTTTTGGTAAAGGTATAGCTCAAACAACAGTTACATTATCTAATGGATCTAGTTTAAAATATACTAATGCAAAGTGGTTAACACCATCAGGAAAGTGTATTCATAATGAGGGATTTATGCCTGATTATGAAGTGGAAGAGGATATCATTAGTAATTATGTCTATTCTGAATTTAAAGATGAATATCAATATGATGATGTTAATAATAACATTGCAGTTATGCAGAAGATGTTGAAACGATTAGGATATGATGTAGATAGAGTAGATGGTTATTTTTCTGCTAAGACAAAAGAGGCATTAATGGAATTTCAAGAAGATAATGGAATAAAAGAAGATGGTATTTTAACTTATACTCTTACAAAGAAATTGTATGGTAAAGTTGCGGTTGAAATATATCAGAATAGTGAGGATAAAGTTTTAAATAAAGTGATAGAATTATTGAAATAAGGAGGCGATAAAATGGAAAAGTTTAAACTCGTTTCTGAGTATTCTCCAATGGGAGATCAGCCAGCAGCTATTAAACAATTAGTTGATGGGATTAGAAGTGGTAAAAAGGAACAGGTTTTATTGGGTGGTACTGGTACCGGTAAGACATTTACAGTTGCGAATGTGATTGAACAGGTGAATAAACCTACATTGGTGTTAGCACATAATAAGACGCTTGCAGGACAATTATATTCAGAATTAAAAGAATTTTTTCCAGAGAATAGAGTAGAATACTTTGTTTCAAACTTTGATTTTTATCAGCCGGAAGCTTATATTCCTAAAAGTGATACTTATATTGATAAGAATGCACAGACAAACTATGAAATAGAGATGTTAAGATCTTCTGCAATGAATTCTTTATTAGAAAGAAGAGATACGATTGTAGTTGCATCAGTAGCTTCTATTTATGGTTTGGGTAATCCTGAACAGTATAAAGAAATGATTTTTTCTGTTCGTGTAGGACAAGTTATTGATCGAAAAGAATTATTAACTTATTTAGTAGATAGACAATATAATAGAAATGATATTGAACAGTCTAAAGGTACTTTTAGAGTTCGTGGTGATGTGATTGAGATAGTGCCTGGGCATACAGAAAGTTGGATTATTAGAATTGAATTATTTGGTGATGAAGTAGAAAGAATATGTGAAGCTGATCCTTTGACAGGCAAGGTGTTAGGAAGTTATTCTACATATACGATTTATCCGGCTTATGGTTATGTTACAAAAAGAGAACAGATGTTGCATGCTTGTGATACGATTAGTGAAGAATTAAAAGATAGATTAGATTTCTTTGATAAAGCAATGAAACCTTTAGAATATGAAAGATTAGATCAAAGAACCAGACATGATATAGAAATGTTAAGAGAAGTAGGAATGTGTCCAGGGATAGAAAACTATTCTCGACATATTGATGGTAGAAAAGAAGGTCAAAGACCATATACTTTAATTGATTATTTTCCAAAAGATTATTTATTAGTGGTTGATGAAAGTCACGTTATGCTACCTCAGGTAAGAGGTATGTTTAATGGTGATAGAAGTCGTAAGCAGACATTGGTAGAATATGGATTTAGATTACCTAGTGCTTTAGATAATCGTCCATTACGCTTTGAAGAGTTTGAAAATATTATTAATCAGGCAGTTTATGTTTCTGCTACTCCAGGAGATTATGAGTTAGAGAAGACTCATGGTGAATATGCCGAACAGATTATTAGACCTACTGGATTGTTAGATCCAATAATTGAAGTTAGGCCCATAGAAAATCAAATTGATGATATTATTAGTGAAATACAGGATAGAATCGAGAAGAATGAGAGAGTCCTAATTACTACTCTTACAAAGAGGATGGCAGAGGATTTGAGTGCTTTCTTAAAAGAAGTGGGATTGAAAGTGGCTTATCTTCATTCGGATACAAAAACATTAGAAAGAACAGAAATCTTAAGAGAACTAAGATTAGGAAAATATGATGTGTTAGTTGGTATTAACTTACTTAGAGAAGGATTAGACTTACCAGAGGTTTCATTAGTATGTATATTAGATGCGGATAAAGAAGGTTTCTTACGTAGTGAACGTTCGTTAATTCAGACAATAGGTAGAGCTGCGAGAAATGCGAATGGTAAAGTTATTATGTATGCAGATAATATGACTGATTCAATGCAGCATGCAATAGATGAAACTGCAAGAAGAAGAAAGATTCAGGAAAAATATAATATTGATCATAATATTATACCTAAGACAATTAAGAAAGAAATAAGAGAAGCTATTCATGGTACAGAAATTATAGAAGATGCTACTAAACTGGTACAAAAAGGAAAGAAAGTAGATAAGAAAGCTAAGAAAATGCTTATTGAAGATTTAGAAAAACAGATGAAAGATGCAGCTAAGGTGCTAGATTTTGAAAAAGCAATGGAATTAAGAGATATTATTATGGAGTTAAAAGGTGAAAAATAAGATTATTGTTTCACCTTTAGCTCAGGATATTTTTAAAAGCATTGAGGAAGCTGGCGGTAAAGTTTATATTGTTGGTGGTACTGTTAGAGATTATCTGCTTAATCATAAACAAGGACATGATATTGATGTAGAAGTTTATCATTTGAGCTATGATGAATTAAAGAAAGTATTAGAACAGTATGGTACTGTGAATACTTATGGTAAGACTTTTGCGATAATGGGTCTTGACTGTTTAAAAGGTTATGATTTTGCATTGCCTAGAAGAGAAAATAAGACTGGTGTTAAACATCAGGATTTTGATATTGTAGTTGATAGTCATTTGAGCTTGGGAAAAGCTATTTTAAGACGTGATGTGACTATGAATGCGTTGATGTATGATTATTTTAATGATGAGATTATTGATTTGTGTGATGGTATCAATGATATTAAGAATAAAGTGATTAGAATGGTTAATCCGTCAACTTTTAAAGAAGATCCTTTAAGAATTTTAAGAGTAGCACAGTTTATAGCTCGTTTTGAAATGAGTGTAGATGAAGATACAAAAGATTATTGTAAGACAATGGTTGAAGAAGGCATGTTAGAATATTTAAGTATAGAACGTATCTATGAAGAGTATAAGAAAATATTAATGTCAAATCATCCTTCTATTGGTTTTGAATTTTTAAGAGAAATAAAGGCATTACCTAAATATTTATCAGATTTAATAGATTGTGATCAAAGAAGAGATTTTCATCCTGAAGGAAGTGTATGGAATCATACAATGTTAGTGTTAGATATAGGTGCATTATGTAAGGATATGACTGAAAATCCAGAAGCGTTTATGTGGTCATGTTTATTACATGATATTGGTAAACCGGTGGTAACGACTCCTACAGGTTCTGCTCCTAGACATAATGAAGCGGGAGTAGAAGTGTTTAAACAAGTTGATTTGGTTACTTCCAAAAAGATGAGAATATATATTGAAACAATGATTATGTATCATATGCATTTAATGAATATGTCAAGACATCAATCATCTGATGTAAAGTATTTAAGATTATTGAAATTAATAGATGGCAAAATAAGTTTATCTGATTTGATGTTTATTAGTGAATGTGATAAATTAGGTAGGGGTCGTGTTACAAGTACACAGTATAATGAATTCTTGGAATATATGAATGATAAGATTGAAAGACTTGGTAATAAGGCCTTAAAACCTATTGTGGTAGGTCAGGATTTAATAGATGCTGGCTTTACTGATCGTTCTTTATATAAAGGTTTACTTGATAAGGCATATGATATGCAGCTTCAAGGAATGAATAAAGAAAAGATTATGTTGGTATTGAAAAAGGAGTTAAGGAATGATAAAAGATAAAATTGTGATTAAAGGGGCTCGTGTTAATAATTTAAAAAATGTTGATATAGAGATTCCTAGAGATAAGCTTGTTATTATGACGGGATTATCAGGTTCTGGTAAAACTTCTTTGGCTTTTGATACAATTTATGCAGAAGGGCAAAGAAGATATGTGGAATCTTTAAGTGCTTATGCAAGAATGTTTATGGGTGGAGTTGAAAAACCTGATGTTGATAGTATTGAAGGATTATCTCCTTCAATTGCGATTGACCAAAAGACAACATCAAATAATCCTCGTTCTACAGTTGGTACAGTAACAGAAATATTTGATTATTTAAGATTGTTGTATGCTAGAGTAGGGCATGCATATTGTCCTGAACATGGAACTTTGATCGAATCTCAGACAACAAAACAGATGGCTGATATTGTTGATGAATATGAAGATGGGACGAAGTTACAGGTATTAGCTAGAATGTGCAAGAATCAAAAAGGGACACATAAAGATTTATTTGAGCAGTTACTAAAAGATGGTTATTTAAGAGTCAAGGTTGATGGTGAAATGAGAATGCTTGATGAAGAAATAATTATTGATAAGAATAAGAAACATAATATTGATGTTGTAGTTGATCGTATTATAAAAAAAGAAGGTTATCGTAGTCGTTTGATTGATTCTTTAGAGACGGCTTTAAAATTAACTGATGGAGAAGCTATTGTAGAAAACTTAAATACAAAGACTGAACAATTATTTTCTGAACATTTAGCTTGTCCTATTTGTGGTTTTAGTGTTCCTAAATTAGAACCTAGATTATTTTCGTTTAATAATCCATTAGGGGCTTGTCCTGATTGTAAAGGTTTAGGTATTAAGAATGAAGTTGATGATGATTTATTGATACCTGATTGGGATTTATCAATTAATGAAGGTGGTATTCGTTATTTTAAGACGTCAGTAGGTACTGATAGGATTGAATGGCAAAGATTTTTAATTCTTTGTGAACACTATCATATTGATTTAGATAAACCTTTAAAAGATTTTACTAAGAAAGAATTAAATATTATATTAAGAGGTTCAGATAAGCCTATTTCGTATACAATTACTTCTAGTTCAGGAAATGTAAATAAAACAACAAAATTTATTGAAGGAGTAAAAACATTAATTGAAAGAAGATATGAAGAAACGACTTCTTCATGGTCTAAAGAGTGGTATGCTTCTTTTATGGCAGAACATACATGTCCAACATGTGGTGGGAGAAGATTAAATGATCAGGTACTAAGTGTTAGGGTAGGTGGACTTAATATTAGTGAATTTACTGATATGTCTATTGAAAAGGCGTTGGTATTTGTGAATGAATTAAAATTAAATGAGACAGAAGGAAAGATTGCTCATTTAATTTTAAAAGAAATTAAAGATCGATTAACATTTTTAAGCAATGTTGGTTTAGGATATCTAACATTATCAAGAAGGGCTGGTGGATTATCAGGTGGAGAAGCTCAACGTATTCGTTTAGCAACTCAGATAGGTTCACGTTTAACAGGAGTATTATATGTATTAGATGAACCTTCTATTGGATTACATCAAAGGGATAATGAGAAATTAATTCAAACATTGTGTAATATGCGTGATTTAGGAAATAGTGTTATTGTTGTTGAACATGATGAAGATACTATGAGAGCTTCTGATTATATTATTGATATTGGACCAGGTGCAGGTGTGCATGGTGGAACAATAGTTGCATCAGGAACACCGGAAGAAGTTATGAATAATGAGAATTCTATTACTGGTCAATATTTATCAGGAAAGATGAAGATACCAGTTCCTAAAAAACGAAGAAAAGGAAACGGCTTATATTTAGAAGTAAAAGGTGCTACACAGAATAACTTAAAGAATATTAATGTGAAGTTTCCACTTGGAAAATTTATTTGTGTTACAGGCGTGAGCGGTTCAGGGAAATCAACTTTAGTTAATGAGATATTATGTAAAGGACTTCGTCAAAAAATATATCGTTCTAAAGAAAAACCAGGAGCACATAAAGAAATATTAGGAATTGAAAATATAGATAAGGTTATTGAAGTTTCACAAGATCCTATTGGTAGAACACCACGTTCAAATCCGGTGACTTATACAGGAGTATTTGATGAAATAAGAGATTTGTTTGCGAAAACAAATGAAGCTAAGATGCGAGGGTATGATAAAGGAAGATTCTCTTTTAATGTTAAAGGGGGAAGATGTGAAGCTTGTCAGGGTGACGGTGTTAAACGTATTTCAATGCATTTCTTACCGGATGTTTATGTTCCTTGTGATCAATGTGAAGGAAAACGTTATAATGAGGAAACTTTACAGGTAACATATAAAGATAAGAGTATATATGATGTTTTAGAAATGACAATTGAAGATTCAATTGGCTTCTTTGAAAACTTACCACGTATTCATTCAAGATTAAAAACAATTGAAGATGTGGGTCTAGGATATGTGAAGCTTGGACAAAGTGCAACAACGTTATCTGGTGGTGAAGCACAGCGTGTAAAGCTTGCAAGTGAATTACAGAAGAAGGCAACTGGTAAAACTGTATATATATTAGATGAACCTACAACAGGTTTACATAGTCATGATGTTGCAAGACTTATTGAGGTTTTAAATCGTATTGTTGATCAGGGAGATACTGTGATTGTGATTGAACATAATTTAGATGTTATAAAAGTTGCTGATCATATTATCGATTTAGGATTGGAAGGTGGCGACAATGGTGGTACAATAGTTATATCAGGTACACCTGAAAAAGTGGCTAAGAATGAAGAGAGTCATACAGGACGTTTCTTAAGAAAGGTTCTTGAATAGGAGGTAACAATGGGAAAATCAATTAAAATCAAAGAATTGTTGAAGCCTAGTTTGTTTACTCAAATTACTGGTGATGAAGAATCATTGGAAAGAGAAATCTTTGTAGCTGATTTAAATCGTCCGGGTTTTGAATTAGCAGGATTTTTTAAGCATAGTGATTTTAGAAGAGTGATATTACTTGGTGAAAAAGAAATAGCGTTTATTCAGGAAATGAGTAGAGAATCACAGTTAGCATGTTTCTCTAAGCTTGTAAATGATGAAACACCATGTATTATCATTGCAAAAGGATATCCTTGTCCTGATATTCTAAAAAATATTGCTTCAAAAAGAAAATTCCCAATTTTTGAGACTACTCAGGCAACAGGACGTGTTTCTATTGATTTAACAAGTGCTTTAGATGAAGCACTTGCTGAAGAAACATTAATGCATGGAGTATTCTTAAGTATTTATGGTAAAGGTGTTATTATTAGAGGAGATAGTGGTATTGGTAAATCAGAAATTGCCTTAGAATTAATTAAAAGAGGACATTTATTGATTGCTGATGATGCTATTGAATTATATCATTTAGGACAACATATTGTAGGTAAAGCTCCAGAGGTTTTAAAGAACCTATTAGAAATTAGAGGTATTGGTGTTATTGATGCTTCTAAGATGTTTGGAGTAGGTTCAGTATTACCTAGAGATAATGTTGACTTAATTATTCAGTTAGAAAGATGGTTACCATCTAAAGAGTACACACGTATTGGTGCTGAAGAAGATGATATTTATGAAGAAATATTATCTGTTCAGATTCCAAAGGTTGTTGTTCCTGTTACTGGTGGTAGAACTATGTCTGTTATTATTGAAGCTGCCGTTATGAATATGCAGTTGAAAGAATCTGGTTTTGATTCTAGTCAGGAATTTGTCAATAGAATCTTAGAGAAGATTAAAAGGAGCAGTGAATAATGAGTTTTTTTGGTGATTTTTCTACATTTGTAGAGATTGGTCCTTTTCGTATTCAATGGTATGCAGTAATGATTCTTATTGGTGCATGTATTGCTTATAAGATAAGTGAATATCGTTTTAAGAAAATAAATTATGCTCCAGAAATCTTATCTGATTATTTCTTTAATGTTTTATTTATAGGTATAGCAGGAGCAAGAATATGGTATGTGATTTTCATGTGGAATGAAATATATGCATCTAATCCTATGGAGATTTTTGCTGTATGGCATGGTGGTCTTGCAATTCAAGGTGGTTTGTTTGCGGGGCTTGCGTATAGTTATTATTTCTTTAAGAAAAGAGAAATGTCTTTTTTTAAGGTTGGTGATGCGATTATGCCTTGTGTTTTATTAGCTCAAGCTTTTGGTAGATGGGGTAATTTCTTTAATCATGAAGCTTATGGCAGTGTATGTTCATTAGAATTTTTAGAGAGTCTTCATTTACCTTCGTTTGTAATTGAAAATATGTATATTAATGGTGCATATCACCATCCAACATTTTTATATGAGTCTATCAGTAATATTGTTGCTTTTTGTGTAATTGTATTTGTTTTGAGCCGTTTTCAAAAACATGAAGGAATACAATTCTTTGGATATTTTGTGTTTTATGGAATTGTAAGAGTATTTGTAGAGGGTTTAAGAACTGATAGTTTAATGTTAGGACCTATTAGAGTTGCTCAACTTATTTCTATAATCTTTATTTTTGTTGGTATTGCTGGTATGGTATATCAACATTATAAAGGCAAAGAGATAGATTATAAACTTCCTTAATGGAAGTTTTTTTAATTATTTAAGAAAATCTTAAAAGAAAAACATCGATTTAATCATAAAAAAATGAAATTCTTAAAAATTTCTTAATTTTTACTAGACTTTCTTAATATCCTTTGCTATAATGCAAAAGGATTTTGTAAGAAAGGATAGTAAGATGAAAAATATAAAAACAAGAATTTTAGAAAAATTAAGTATAAAAAAATCAATTATTCCAGCAATCTGTTTAGTAAGTTTTTTATCTACAGGGTTCGTAGCTGCTGAAAAAGCTGCTCCTGTTATTACTCTAAATAGTGAAGAAGCTGTTATTATAGATTATAATTCAACTTTTGATTACAATAATTATATGACTTTTGAAAATACAGAAACTATCAATGTATATGGTGATGTAGATACTCAAAAAGAAGGTACATATCAAGTAAGTATGGAAGCTATTAATCAATATGCTCAAAAAACAACTAAAGATTTAACAGTAGTTGTAGATGATATGTCAGCTCCTGTTATCACTTTAACAAAAGATCAAGTATCTTTAAAATATGGTTCAAGTTTTAATGCTAAAAAATATATTAAATCAGTTACTGATAATAAAGATGGAAACTTAAAATCAGCAGTGAAAGTAAGCAGTAAAGTTAATACTAAAAAATCTGGTACATATACTGTAACTTATAGTGTAGAAGATCAATCAGGTAATAAATCTAATGCAACTTTAAAAGTAACAGTAAAACAAATGTCTACAAGACAAAAAATCGTAGCTACTGCTCAAAGTAAATTAGGTTGTAAATATGTATGGGGTGCTGTAGGACCTAAGACATTTGATTGTTCTGGATTAGTAAGATATTGCTATAGACAGGCGGGAGTAAGTGTTCCACGTTCATCAGGAGCTCAAAAAAGTGGTGGAAAAGTGATTTCTATCTCTGAAGCTAAACCAGGTGATATCGTATGGCGTCCTGGGCATGTAGGTATTTATGTAGGAAATGGGCAAGTTATACACGCTCCTAGAACAGGAAAAAATGTTAGCTATACAAGTGCTGGTTCATTTAAATGTGCGATTAGATATGTAAAATAGATGAAGATTTCTTCATCTATTTTTTTCTTTGTTCATGTTCTTTTCATAATGGATATCTATAATTATATTATAAAGGAGTTATCAGTATGAAAGTGAGTACGAAGAAGATTATTGAGCAATACCATGAGAGTAAAGATATTTATGATGATTTAAAGGATGATTTAGAGGATATATTTACAAGTATTATTAAAACGAATCATTTTAGAATATCTAATCTATCGGTAAGAATCAAAAAAGAAGATACTTTGAAAAAGAAAATTATTTATAAGAATAAGTACAAAGATATTACTGAGATAACTGATATAGTCGCGGCAAGAATTATTACATTATTTGAAGATGATATCAATCGATTGTTTGAATGTGTAAAAGAAAACTTTGATATAATTGAATATAATGATAAAAGAAAGAAAAATTATGATGATCGTATTGATTTTGGATACAATTCTCTACATTTATTATTGAAGTTTACAGAATCTCGTTGCCAGTTAATAGAATATCAAAAATACAAAGATATAGTTTTTGAATTACAGATAAGAACAATATTACAACATTCATGGGCTGAAATTGAACATGGATTAGGTTATAAATCACAGTATGAAATTCCTAAAGATATTAGAAGAAAGTTAACTCGTTTGTCTGCGACATTAGAGTTATTAGATGAAGAGTTCGTTACTATCGCTAAAGAAGTAGATGAATATAATAAAGGTATTGAGCATGTTGAAAAGATAATGAAAACTGATATTAATGTCAATTCATTGATTCAGTATGTAAATAATTCTATGGAATTAAATAAAATCTTCACTCTTATTCAAGAAAAGAATCATTTAAAAATAGAAAAAGATGAAAATCTGATTTCAGAATTAAGAATCGTGAAAAGATTACATGTATTAGGATATAGTTATATTCATGAGTTAGATGATTTTGTAAAAAATAATATCAAGGAAATTGAATGGATAGCTGAGCAGTTAACAGATTATATAAAAGATAATGTTTATTTGAACTATTATAATCTTTTGACATGGATAATGCTTGTTATGTTTGGTAAAGAAGGATTAAGTGATCCTGAAAATGTGTTGGAGAAAGAAGTTATTAATAGATTAAAAGGGGAAGCATATGAAAAATCTAATTGTTAAACATGAAATACAGAATAATGATCTTATTATGTATATAGGTTTTAATGAAGGAATAGAAAATAAAGAAGAGTATAGAATTGTGACAACAAGTTCCATTGTAGCTTATTTTCTACAAAAAGAAAAATCTGATTTATTGGTTGATGATAATGATATTTACGCAGGAGAAAATATTATTTGTCATGTTGAAGTCGAAGATACAAGAATAGTAGCTCATTATTATATGGAGAAAATTAAATTGTTAAGAAAGAATGCTAAAGCTATGATTTTAGTGCCAGGGCTTAGAGCATATTATAATATTTATTTTAATCTTTATCAGAATAAAGAATATTACAAAATTGAAGAATATTATCAGACTATAAAAAAATAAATCTATAGCAATGCTGTAGATTTATTTTTTCATTAAACCATCTGCAAATGAAATTGGGAAACCAAATAAAATACCAGTATTAGGGTTATTAATACCTCCTAATGCTTCATCTACAGTTTTTCTAACAAGTTCAACTTGATTATCATTAATAATAAAGAATAATGTTTTGCTTTCAGGTCTAGGATCTTCTAAGAATAATCTCAATGAACCTAAGATATAGCTTTCTGCGCTATCTTCTAACTTCTTTACCATGCCAGTAGAATCAATAATGGTTCCACCAGTAACACCAGCTTTTTTTAATTTTGCTAAAACATCATCTAGACATTCTATTTTATTTAATACTAAAAATATTACGTGCATATCATTCACCCCTATAATTTTATTATAAAGAAATTCGTTGTAAAGGCAACAATAAAGTTCCATTTATATAGCGATTTTTATTTGAGTGATGTATAATAATGAATATATTTAAGGAGTGAATTTATATGGAATATACATTTTCAAGAAGAATGTCTACAATTAAAGCATCGGCAATTAGAGAAATTTTAAAAGCTACTGCTGATCCAAATATGATAAGTTTTGCAGGTGGAAATCCTGCTGCACAGGCTTTCCCGGTAGAAGCTTTATCGAAAATATCAGCAGAAATATTAAAAAATGAACCAATTAGTGTATTACAATATGGTATTACTGAAGGTTATCCAAAATTAATTGAACAAGCAACAAAATTCTTCAATACTCATGAAACAGCAGTAACAGATAATGATAAAGTTATTATTACATCTGGTTCTCAGCAAATTATGGATTTTGCTGGTAAATGTTTGTGTAATGAAGGAGATATTGTTGTTAGTGAGAATCCTAGTTTCTTAGGTGCATTGAATGCTTTTAAATCAAATGGAGCAATTGTGAAGGGAGTAGGATATAAAGACGGACAATTAGATATAGAAGAATTAGAAGTTTTATTATCAGCAGATAAGAAACCTAGATTTATTTATTTAATTCCTAATTTCCAGAATCCTACAGGAATAACAATGTCATTAGAAACAAGAAAAAAAGTATTAGAATTAGCTAAGAAATATCAAGTTTTAATCTTAGAAGATAATCCTTATGGTGATTTAAGATTTGAAGGAGAAAGAATACCATCAATTAAATCATTAGATAAAGATGGTTTAGTTATCTATGCAGCAAGTTTATCTAAGATTATTGCACCTGGTATGCGTGTAGCATGTTGTATAGCACCTGCACAAATTATAGAAAAGTTTGTAGTTGCAAAACAAGCAGGAGATGTGCATTCAAATATGTGGGCTCAGCGAGTGATGGCTGAATTCCTAGAAAAATATGATATGGAAAAACATTTAGAAGCATTACAGGATATTTATCGTCATAAGTGTACATTAATGTTAGATGAAATGAAAAAGAATTTCCATCCATCATTAAAATATACTATTCCTACTGGTGGAATGTTTATTTGGGTAACATTACCAGATAATCTTGATATGAAAGAATTTGTACAGGAAGCTTTGAAACAAAATGTAGCAGTTGTTCCAGGTAATGCTTTCCTAGTTGATGATAGTCAGCCATGTCAATGTTTTAGAATGAATTTCTCTACACCTAGAGATGAACAAATAGTAGAAGGCGTTTCTATTCTAGGAAAATTATCATATAGTATGCAATAAGTTCACATAATTATCATATAGATTTCATACAATGATAAAAGAAAGGAGACATTTTTATGCCTTATATATCATTTAAAACAACAAAAGTATTAACTCTACAACAAGAATTAGATTTAAAGAAAATATCTGGGAAAATAATAACTTTATTACCAGGTAAAACAGAAGATTACTTAATGGTTCATATAGAAGATAATCAATTAATCTATTTTAAGGGAAAAGAAGTAGATTGTATAATGATAGATTGCCAAGTGTATGGACATCCTGATTTAGAATCTAAACAAAACTTTGTAAGAGAGTTAATGAAAGAAGTAGAAAGAATTACAAAAATCCCTGTATATAATCAATATTTAACTTTTGAAGAAAAAGATGAGTGGGGAATGAACGGTGAATTAATATAGAGTATTTCTAATACTCTATATTTTTTTTAAAAAATTCAAAAAAACACTTGCATTATTTATTACTCCATGATATTATATATGAGCACTGAATAATGCTTGAATAGCTCAGTAGGTAGAGCAATCGGCTGTTAACCGATCGGTCGTAGGTTCGAGTCCTACTTCAAGCGCCAGTGGCCTGTTGGAGAAACGGTTAACTCACATGCCTTTCACGCATGCATTCACGGGT
>JAXJVS010000116.1:0-17549 GCA_036308445.1 Bacilli bacterium
GATATATAACCTCCGTATTGAATTGACAATATCATTATATATCAATATAAAAAATGAAGTTTTTTAAAATAGCATTTTAAAACCAGAAAAACGGATTTAAAACAATATTTTTTTCTAGTGTGTCAGATGGTCTATGAAAAAAATTTTTAGTTAAGATAATTTCCCGTTTTTGTTACATGTTAATTTAACAGTCTTATTTATAGTTCTATAAAGTTCACCATTTGAATGATATTGTTTTGCAGTAACACTAGCAGTTGCTGTTGCTCCACTTTTTGAAGCTTTTGCATTGCTCAATTTCCAAGTTGTAGAATAATTTTTTTGTACTTACCGAAGAACTTGTACAAGAAGAGGTATTCCCATCGTAAGTAAAAGTTCCTTTAACCGTTATTGACCAATATACTGTACCATCCTCACCCTTGTACTTAGCTGTTTTAGAACGAGTCGTTGTAGATCTCGCATTTAAATTTTCATAATCAATAATCACTTCTATATAACTTCCATCTTCAAATTCTTCTTCAATATATGTAACTTTATTTTCTAGAGCACTTACATTAGGAATAGGTACAAAAAATAATGCACATACAATTAACGTAACAACGAATAACGTTCTCACATTATCGACTCCTTTTACTTTATTCTTTAACTTCTTCAAAATAGCCATTACTTGAATTTTTAATCTCTTCATATTCATTTTGATAGATGTAACTTTTATATGCAAAAAACATAGATGTAATCACTAGAAATATAATTAAAAATATTTTTAATATTTTTGTAAATATTGCCCTTTTAATAAGATCATACATATTTTCTTGTTCATAGTAATCAATAACAACTTCTTTAGGTACGCCCAACCTTTTTACAATATCATCATAAGTCATTGCGATATTTTCAATATCTAAATTATCTTTTATTTTATTTAAGTATTCTTTTTTTCTTTTTCCATATGAAGAAAAAAGATATTTACATTCATTAAAATATTTCTTTATATCTTTATTCATAACTACCCTCCATAAATTCATTAATAGTATTTACTATATCCTTGTATTCACTATAAATATTATCAAGATATTCTTTTCCCGAAGGTTCCAAATGATAATAAACTCTTGTCATTCTTTTTCCCACAAGTTTCTTTTCACTTGTGATATATCCCAATTCTTCAAACTTATAAAGTATAGGATATAGAGTTCCTTCTTTAACATCAATCTTACCATGTGTTATCTCTTTTAAAGAATGTGTTATTTCATAACCATAACAATCTTTTCTATCCAAAACCTTTAAAAAAAGCATCTCTAATCTAAAGAAACTATTCTTCTTTGACATATATTTCAATCCCTTTCATAATATAGAATAACATATAATATATTTTTAAATAATATATAGATAATATATATATTGTTGATATTAATATATATAAATGTTATAATAAAATTAGAAAACGTTTTCATCATTAAATTAAGGTGTATATTTAAACTTTTATGGGATTCCATTAATTATTTGTATGAGGAGGACGATATGAAAAAATTTTTATTATTAATTTGTGCGATTGTTATGATGGTTTCTTCAATTTCAACAGTTAACGCTACTACAGAAATTGATTTTACTTATCAAACGGATAATTATTTTTATACTATTGATAATGTTTCAAAGCGAGAAAATGAAACAGAGGCAGAAATTACAGAAAATGGGACAGAAATAATACTTACTATTGATGAAAATTTTAGATATGTTAGAGTAAATAACATGATTTATACATTTGATGATTTTAATAAAGCTTTAGAATATCAATCTACTCTTATTTATGATAATGATGAAAGTATTACCATTTTAGAAGCATTAACTTCATTTAAACAAGTTGAAGATTTAAATGAATATCTAAGAAATAATAAAATTGATGATTTAGAACTAAATGCTATAAGTAAAAGTTCTATATCTCCATTGGGATATGGTACATTTTATAATGTTGGTACATATAATCAAGATTTGTTATTTTCGTTGGCTGCAGGATCTGTAAGTTTGATTTTTGCTTTAGCTACAAAAGGGGTTTCTGTTTTGTTTATTACTAAAGAAAATGTGAAGAAATTTATTAAATATATTCTTGGTTATACTGTGAAAACACAATTTTATTCAACAACATATGTTAAAAGAGAACAAGCTGTTTTAAATTCTCATGGAACGACAACTGAAAAAAGAACTTTAGGAGCGAAACTTCCTGGTAAAAGTAGTATTACATGGGATACTTCATGTTATAAATTTACATTTGAAACTCAAAGACCTGCTTAAAAGTAAATGAAATTTGTTAGAAATGAAGGTGTGATATATGAATGTAGATAAAAAGAAGTTTATTGTATTAAGTTTAGGATTCGCTAGTGTTCTTTCTACTTTTTTTATTCTATTTCTTATAAGAGAAAATGCACAATTATTGTATGATTACTCTTTTATAAAAGAAATCTTATCTTATTTATTTTCTTTTTGGTTTATCTCAATTATATTTAAATTGATAGAATATTTTTACAAAATATGTCAAACAAAAAGAAATATTGTACAATATATTTTTCAGATTTATTTTATAACCTTGTTCATGTTTTTGATAATATCCTTTGTGTTGGTTAATCTTTTTTATTTATTTATAATTCGTTCATACACATTTTCTATATTATTAGGCTCTTATAAAGTATATTTTTATAGTATATTAGTTTTACTAATACTCTATTTATTTCTTCTCTGTACTGTTGGTTATTTGGGTTATCGAAAAAAAATTAAAAAAGTGTGATTTTATGATTTTGATTGGTGAAAAAATCAAAAGATAGGCTAATTAAATAATTGATATATTAAATTTAAAGGTGGTTTTCAATGACCACCTTTAAATTTATTGTACATTAAGAATTTGGATGCGTCATTATAAATATAACTATAGGGATACTCGTGTGAATGCCCCTATAGTTAAAAATATTATTTAAGCTGAAAAAGTACCATATTCTATTTTTTTAAACATGGCATGATTACATCTTGGACATTCAGTAGATACTTCTCTATTTCCATGTTCTACAATATTCCAGCTTTTTATTTTTTCTTTTTGTTTTTTTGAATTTTTATCATTGAACACACATGCAAGAGTATTACGTGAAGCAAGATAAAGAAGATCAAGGAGTTCTCTGTGTTTAATAAGATAATCTCTTAATTCCCAAGGTATAGTAAAAACGAAATGACGATGTTTAGCATCAAACGCCATAGATGAAACATAAGCAAAACTTTACTTTGTTTCTTTAACATCACATTTTGTACAGAATCTTGAATAGCAGGAATGAGAAATAATAGTTTCTTCATGACACACAGGACACTCATAGTAATCTCATCCAAGATAAATAGAACTGCAAAGGATTGTTTTTTTGGATATTGTCAAAAGTGACTTTGCGTATTCTACTAATATTAAAAAGATGCGTAATATAATCAATATTATCATTAAAAATTATAAGCAAATGATTCTTTAGTTTTAAGCTTATTATTTTGAGAAAAGTTATATAAAACTAAAGAATCAATAGGAGTAGCTAAATCAATCACAATAATCACCACAATTATTATATTAAAAGAAAAGGTGATAATCATCTATGATGATTTATCACCCTATGGACAAAATTTATTTTATTTCTTTTTTATTAAAAGGACAATTATTCTAATGATAAAAATGATGAAAGTATTAAATATGAGAATGTTTAAAAGTACTATACCATCTGGAGAAATAAAGGATATTGATGCAGAATATACATCGTAAGATGGCATATTAGGGATTATAGTATGTATTACATTGAATAGGGAAGAAAATATAATTTCTATTAAAGAAGTATAGTAATCAACAATTGTGGTTAAAGGGGCATATATGCTAGGATAATCACTTGTTAATAGAAAAACAATTATTCCGTTGAATAGTATTAGAAAAGATATAGCAAAAGAATAAATAAAGTTTTCAAGTATATCTAAGATGATTTTAGCTTTGTTTTTTTTAGGTTCTTCTTTTGATTCTTCTTTGGGTTCTTCAATTTCAGTTTCTTCGTTTTTCATTAATTGACTCCAAGCAGAAGTTAATTCTAATGTTTGTTGTTGATTTAATGATAATGATATATGCTCTTCAGGTTCTTTTTTATATACTTCTTCTAGTGGTTCATATTCTGTTATTATTTCTTCTAATAGTTCTTTTTCTTCAATGTTTTGTTTATGCTTTTCTTTTATATCGGTATTCTTACTTTTTGAATGAGTTCCTGTTAGCTGTGATAGATGATATTGATATGTATCTTCTACAATGTTAAGGATCTGCTGATCATCATGATAAACTTCTTTTAGATGTTCGTTTACAGCGTCTAGTTCTTCTTTATTCATCTTATTTGACATTCCTAAAACTGATGAGTAGATATTTGAATCATAAATACGTTCGAACAATAAACAATTAAGAATATCAAAGAAAGAAGAGACAACCTTAAAAGAAGTGTTAATTTCATTTTTAGTAGGTTCTATAAGATCTTTAAAGTAAATAACATTTGATTCGAGATGAGCAGCTGCTTTGTTCAAAGACAAGAAAGGTGATATCACTAACATTTGATGCGGATTAACATCGAATTGTTTAGTTATAGCTTCTAACATTTCATGTGAAGGTAAAGGCTTGAATTTTGTGTCTGAACCAATAATGAAATGAACCTGAGAATAAACTCTTGTCATCTGTAAATATTCAACAGCTTTCTTTGTTCTATGAGTTGACATTATAGCAACTTCTATATTTTTTTGACGGAAATAGTCTAGTAATTCAAATAGTCCTTCTTTAGGATAAATACCTTTATGTTTTAAGTAAGTATATAGTTCTTCTTCAATTTTTTGATTTAAAGAAGATGAATTGTATTTCTTTGATAGAGGAAGGTTGTTATACATTGAGTACATACTGCCTAGTTCATTATAAAATTGTTCTTTTGTAATAGAAGCATTGTTGTCATTGCACATATGACGATAATAATTATAACGAAATCGATTTAAATCCAGAATACAGCCATCTAACATAATAACAGCTACTTTTATATCATCAATATTTTGTTTGTACATACTAATCCCTCTTTTCGATATTTCTATTATATCAAATATAATATTTATATTCTATAAATTTTCTCTTGATTTTATTTTAAGAATGATGTATTATATTCTCGTTGGTTATCTCTCCTTAGCTCAGTTGGTAGAGCATCTGACTCTTAATCAGAGGGTCTAGGGTTCGAGTCCCTAAGGGGAGACCAGTTTAAAGATTAGAGACTTGTATAAGTCTCTTTTTTTTGTTGTAGTGCATATCTTGAAATGATTTTTATTTTTTTTAAAAAAATATCTTGCAATGCCTGAAAAGATATGTTATTATATGAAAGCACTAGAGATGGAGACATACTCAAGAGGCTGAAGAGGCGCCCCTGCTAAGGGTGTAGGTCGGGAAACTGGCGCGAGGGTTCAAATCCCTCTGTCTCCGCCATTCTCAATGTGAATATTGGTCTGGTAGTTCAGTTGGTTAGAATGCCGCCCTGTCACGGCGGAGGTCGCGGGTTCGAGTCCCGTCCAGACCGCCAATAGTCAATAAAACGGAGTAATCCGTTTTTTATTTTATATAAAAATAGTGGTTATGAACCACTATTTTTGTTTTTGATTGTAAGCGTACATAATTGCAATGATTGTTTTAGCGTCAGTAATTTCACCTTTGTTAATCATATTATATGCTTCATCAATATCTAATTCTACGACATCAATGAATTCATCTTCATCACCCTCTAAAGAGTCATCTACTTCCTTGAAATCTTTAGCTTCATATAAATATAACCACTCGCTAGTATACCCAGGAGAAGGCATGAATTTGAATAAAAATTGCATATTATTAGCACGATGATTTGTTTCTTCTTCAAGTTCTCTAAAAGCACATCCTATAGGTTCTTCATCTTTTTCTAATTTACCAGCTGGTATTTCTAAAGTATGAATACGATTGGGATATCTGAATTGTTTAACTAATAATATTTTATTATCTTTAACTGCAAGTACACAGACACCACCATGATGATATACAACTTCACGATAAGCAGTATTGCCATTATCTAATAATACTTTTTCTTTAGTGACAGTCATAATTTTACCATCCATGATTACTTCTCTTTCAATTTCTTTTTCCATTTTCTTCACCTACCATTTACATTATAACATCTTTCAAAAGAAAAGAAAGTATGCGGGGGAGCATACTTTCTGGTCTTTTTCTCTATTATTTACACGTTAGGGTGATAATAGGGGGTATGATTAAGCGAATATCACTTAACACCTATATTATATCAAATATCTTGAAAATGTAAAGGCTTACAAGATTTTTTTCTCGTTTTTTATCTTATGTTATGATATATTTGAATTGGTGATGATATGAAAGAATTTGTAATTGATAAAAATCATGAAAATCAAAGGATAGATAAATATTTAAAAAAATTACTTTCGCGAGCAAGTACAACTCTTATATATAAAATGATTAGAAAGAAAGATATTAAAGTCAATGGAGTTAAAGTTAAAGAGAACTATATATTAAAAAAAGGTGATATCGTAAGTATGTTTTTGTATGAGGATCGTTTTAAGGAATTAAGTGAACCTTTGACTTTATATGATTTGAAGATAGAATTTGATGTTATATATGAAGATGAAAAGATATTGATTGTTAATAAACCTGCAGGTTTATTGGTTCATGAGGATGAAAATGAGTCAATTAATACTTTGGCTAATCAGGTATTGAATTATTTGTATCAAAAAGGTGAATATGATCCTGTTGAAGATATTGGTTTTGTACCTGGTCCAGTACATCGTCTAGATAGAAATACGAGTGGTTTAGTTGTTTTTGGCAAAACTATGAAGTCTTTGCAGGATTTGAATGAAATGATGAAAAAAAGGCATTGTATAGATAAAACATATTTGACTATCTGTAAAGGGTATATGGATTCTTGTGAAATGGTAGATTATGTGAAAAAAGATGCTGATAATAAGATGATGAGAATTGTTTCTAAAGATAGTGATGGAGCTTTAAAAATGCACACTATTGTTGAAAAAGTTAAAAGTAAGAATAATATGACTTTATTAAAAGTTAAATTGGTTACAGGCAGAACACACCAGATTCGTATCCATTTATCTAGTCATAATCATCCTATTATTGGTGATAGTAAATATGGAGATTTTGAGTTTAATAAAATGATAAAGAAAGATTATCATTTAGATCATCAATTCTTACATGCTTATTCATTGACTTTTACTAAGCCAATAGGATCTGTGAAATATTTAGAAGGTAAAACATTTATTACTCCTTTGCCTAAAAAATTGAATCAAATAAAATTAAGCATTTTTGATGAATAAACTATGAAATCACTTTGAATTATAGTATAATTATATTAATTAGGAGGTAATTACAAGATGAGATATTTTATTGGTATTGATTTAGGAGGTACTAATGTACGTACTTTATTAGTAGATGAAGAAGGAAAATCTTATAGTGAAGTAAAAGATTCTACAGAAAGAGAAAAAGGTCCAGATTATGTTTGTTCAAAAATTATTAGACAAATTGAAAGTATTGATTATTCAGTTTGCGGTGGAATTGATAATGTAAGTGGTATTGGTATTGGTGTTCCAGGTCCTGTTGATACAGCTAATGGTGTTATGATTATGGCTACTAACTTACCAGGATTTGAAGAATATCCAATTTGTGAAAAGTTATCTACACGTTTTAATTTGCCAGTATTCTTAGATAATGATGCTAATGTTGCTGGTTTAGCTGAAGCCATTTTAGGTGCTGGTAAAGGTAAACCTACTTGTTATTATGTAACTATTTCTACTGGTGTTGGTGGAGCATTTATTGTTAATGGTGAATTAGTATCTGGTGGTAGAGGACATGCTGGTGAAATTGGAAATATTATTGTTAAGAATAATGGATATAAACATGGTGGTTTAAATCCAGGGGCTGTTGAAGGTGAAGCTAGTGGTACAGCTATTACTAGAAAGGGTAAAGCTTTATTAGGTGATGAAAAAGTTGCACATGCTGGTGATGTGTTTAGATTAGCTGATGAAGGTGATGTTGTTGCTCAAGGTATTGTTGATGAATGTATTAGTGAATTAGCTACTATGTTTGCTAATATTGCTCATACAGTTGATCCTCATTGTTTTATCTTAGGTGGTGGAGTTATGAAATCTAAGAAATATTTCTTAAAGAAATTAGATGAACAATTCAATGCTAAGATCCATGTTGGTATGAGAGGACATATTCCTTTATTAGAAACGGAATTAGAAGATTGTGGAGCAATTGGTGCTGCAATGCTTCCTATGTCAAAATTAAAATAATAATAATCGAAAACTGCTATTGATTAGCAGTTTTTCTTATAGCTTTATTATTAAAATAATGTTAAAATAGGCGCTAGAAAGGAGAGGATAGATATGAGTCAAAGAGTAGTACTTGGATTAAGTGGAGGTGTAGATAGCGCGGTAGCTGCTTATTTATTAAAACAACAAGGTTATGAAGTTATTGCAGTATTTATGCGTAACTGGGATTCTTCACTTAATAATGATATATTAGGTAATCCTACGAATGGAGATGATATTTGTCCTCAGGAACAGGATTACAATGATGCTAAGAAAGTTGCTGAGCATCTAGGTATTGAGCTTAGAAGAGTAGATTTTATTAAAGAGTATTGGGATCATGTATTTACATATTTCTTGGAAGAATATGCTAAGGGAAGAACTCCTAATCCTGATATTTTATGTAATAAACATATTAAATTTAAAGCTTTTTTAGATTATGCGATGTCTATCAATGCTGATTATATTGCGACTGGCCATTATGCAAGAGTAATACATAATGAAGGCAAAGAGTCTGTAATGTTAAGAGGCGTAGATGATAATAAAGATCAAACATATTTCTTATGTCAGTTAAATCAGAAACAATTACAGGCATCTCTATTCCCTGTTGGTGAATTAACTAAACCAGAAGTGAGACAGTTAGCTATTGATTTAGAAATACCTGTTGCTAATAAAAAAGATAGTACAGGAATCTGCTTTATTGGAGAAAGAGATTTTAAAGAGTTCTTAAAGAATTATATTCCTGCTAAAAATGGTAAGATTGTAGATATTGAAACTAAGAAAGTTATAGGTGAACATCAAGGTATTATGTATCATACAATAGGACAACGTAAAGGATTGAATATTGGAGGTCCTGGTGGTCCATGGTTTGTTATTGGTAAAGAATATGATGATAATATTTTATATGTAGCTAGTGGTGATCAGAATAAATGGTTATTAAG
Source organism: Bacilli bacterium (assembly GCA_036308445.1). GTDB lineage: Bacteria > Bacillota_I > Bacilli_A > Erysipelotrichales > Coprobacillaceae > MGBC113645. Next base: position 9,321 of record JAXJVS010000116.1, read on the forward strand.
TCATGGATGTTTAGTTAATGATGTAAACTGGGTTAGTGAAATAAAACCAGAAGGTGAGTATGATTGTACTGCTAAATTTAGATATAGACAAAAGGATAATGATGTATCTATTCATTTTATTAATGAGAATACAATTTATGTTACGTTTAAAAATCCTGTTAAATCTGTAACTCCTGGTCAGGCAGCAGTGTTTTATCAGGGAGATGTATGTTTAGGTGGCGGAACAATTGAAAAAGTATATAAAGATGGTAAGGAGTTGACTTATCTATAGTGGAATATATTGGCGTTATTTCGCGTATTCGTTTTTATAGTGAGGAAACTAAGTTTATTGTTGCAACTGTTGATGTTGAGGAAGAAAGTACATCTATTACTATGACTGGCTATATGTCATATGTGAATAAGGATGATAAGTATAAATTTATTGGTGAGTATGGTGTTCATCCTCGATATGGTAAACAGTTTCAGATTGAATCTTATGAAGTAGTATTAGCGGATGATGAAAAAGAAATCATTCGCTATTTATCTAGTTCTTTATTTAAAGGCGTAGGTGAAAAACAGGCGACTTTAATAGTAGATGCTTTAGGGAAAGATGCTATTAATAAGATTAAAGAAGATAAACATGTTTTAGATCATATTAAGGGTATGAGCGAAGCAAAGAGAGATATGATACATGATGTTCTTGTATCACAGGATTTTGATAATGAAGTCTTATCATTCTTTTTAGGACATGGTATTTCGACTAGGAATCTTGCTTTAATACAAGGACATTATCAGGAAAGAACATTAGAAATCTTACAGGATAATCCTTATCAGTTAATTGAAGATATTGATGGTATAGGTTTTAAAACTGCTGATGATTTAGCTATGAAAATAGGTGTTGATCCTTTTGATTCAAATAGATTAAAAGCTGCAGTTTTATATTGTTTAAAAGAAAGATGTTTTCAATCTGGTAGTACTTATCAGTATTATGATAGTTTTTATTCATTGTTTATTAAGATGATGAATGATTTTAATCAGGAAACATTTGATGGATATTTAAAAGAATTAATAGATGAAGGTAAGATTATTAAAGAAGATGATCGTTATTATCCATATGATTTATATAATAGTGAAACAATAATAGTTCAAGGAGTAAAACGTTGGCTTTCTTTTAAAAAAGAATATTATGAAGAGGAAGAAGTCAATATTCAGATTCAAAATATCGAAGAAATGTTATCAGTAACTTATGATAAGAAACAAAAAGAAGCTATATCATTATTTTTACAAGAACCGATGATGATTCTAACTGGAGGACCAGGAACTGGTAAAACAACGATTGTACAGGCTTTATTAAAGGTTTATAAAGCATTGAATCCTGATGTTAGAATTGGTCTTGTAGCACCAACTGGTAGAGCAGCAAAAAGATTAAGTGAATTAACTGGTTTAGAAGCATGTACAATACATAGGTTATTGAAATGGGATTTACATTCTAATAAGTTTGCAATGGATGTAGATCATCCGTTAGATGTTGATATGTTGATTATTGATGAGTTTTCAATGGTTGATTCATTATTGTTTTCTCATCTTATTGAAGCAGGATATAAAATATCTAAGATGTTACTTGTTGGAGATGATCAACAGCTACCATCAGTTTCCCCAGGAACATTATTAAAAGATTTATTAGAGTATAAAGAAATACCTACAATAAGATTAACACATATATATCGTCAATCTAAAGAAAGTGGTATTATTCAATTAGCTCATCATTTAAGAAATGATGAGTATAGTGAACATCTATTTTTAGATTATAAAGATTTATATTTTCAGAATTCTTCTTCTTATGATGTTGTCAATCATGTAAAAATTATTGTTCAAAAAGCCATTAATGAAGGATATGATGAAAATGATATTCAGGTACTGGCACCGATGTATCATGGTGTGGCTGGTATTGATGCATTTAATGATTGTCTGCAGGAATTATTTAATCCTAATGATGGTTTTAAAAATGAACTTAGAGTTGGTAAGAGAATGTTTCGTGAAGGAGATAAAATATTACAATTAAAAAATAGAGTAGATGATAATGTTTTTAATGGTGATATTGGAATTTTGGTAGAAATATGTTTTAAAGATAATTTTGATTATTTAGAAGATACGATGATTGTTGATTTTGATGGAACTTATGTAGAATATACAAAGAATGAGTTTAATACGATTACTCATGCGTATTGTATGTCTATACATAAAGCGCAAGGAAATGAATTTCCTATTGTGATTATGGCAGTATTAAATGATTATTATATTATGCTTAGAAAGAATTTGATTTATACAGGTATTACTCGTGCTAAACGTACTTTATTTGTGGTAGGTAATCATAATGCTTTTTTAAGAGCTATAAATAATATTCATGATGAAAAACGATTAACATCATTAAAAGAAAAATTAAATAAAAAAGAATTATCACTGTATGATTTTGAATAAGCAGTCCATACTATAAATGTACATTTAAAGGAGTGAAGCTTATGTCAAAATTATCTATAGCTATTGTTTCTGGTGCAATAGGAGCAATGGCTATGATTTTAATGAGTGATATGCCGTGTGCTCATGATGTAGAAAGATCAGTACATCAGGCCAAGAAAGCATTGAAAAAACAACTTTAATTGTGTAAGGACTTATTATAAGTCCTTTTTTCACATGTCTTTTTTAAAGTGTTTTGATTTATGTAAGAAAATAATGCTTTTTTGTATCACGGCTATTTTGGTTTATTATGTATTTACTTTGTTTCAGATTCATAAATTATTAATGTATATATTTCATTTAGTATTTCCTTTCTTTATTGCTTTATTTATTCATTTTTTACTGGATCCTATCATAAATTATTTTGAGAGTGATAGACTTTCAAGAAAGATTGTAGTGGTTTTTCTTTATACTTGTTTTTCTTTGTTTGGGTTTTTATTGATTTATTCGTTTGCGCCTTATATTGCAGATGAATGTATTCGATTTTATAAAGATTATTGTAATGGTCAGATTAGTGTTCACCCGGTTTTAAAGAGTGTTTTTGATTTTTTTAATGACAATGGTATAACGGATTATCTTATGGGAATATTAAATGGATTTACTCAATCTTTATTTTATTGGATATCTAATTTAGCGCTAGGTGTCGGTATATCTTTTTATTTATCTTATGATGATATACATGTAATAGAAGATATCGTTACTTATATTCCATTTTATTATCAGAGTTTATATCGTAAGTATTTAAAGAAATTAAAGTTAGTCACTTATTCTTTTATGAAATCTTTATTTTTAGATTTTATTTGTTTTTTCTTTATGGCTTTAATTCCTTTCTTTTTTATAGATTCTTCGTATTTTGTGTGGATTGCATTATTTCTAGCAATAACAAATCTTATTCCTTATGTAGGACCATTTCTAGGTGGAATACCAATAGTTATCTATGAATATATGAATAATCCAGAATCAGGCTATATAGCTTTCTTAATTGTTATTATCTTACAGTACTTAGAATCATCTTACTTACAGCCATATTTATTTCAAAAATGTATAGATGTACATCCAATAGCTTTATTCTTTGCATTAAGCTTCTTTGGTGATCTATTTGGTATTATAGGAATGATATTTTCACCATTATTTTTAGTCTATGTATTGTATATAATTGAATTAATTAAAGAAGGAAAATTAATAGATAAAATGAAAAGAATTGTTCATAAGATATAGGGAGGATTTATGAATATAAATATACTAGGAATCATAAGTGGTCTTTCTTTATTTTTATATGGAATACATATGTTAAGTGAGGGGCTTAAACTATGTGCTGGAAATAAATTAGAAAGAATATTAAAGTATGTTACTGGTAATAAAATAAAGGCAGTACTAAGCGGAGCATTGGTGACTGCCTTTATTCATAGTTCTTCAGCTTTAAGTGTGATGTTAATAGGTTTTGTGAATGCAGGACTATTACCACTTAAAAATGCGATATGGACACTAATGGGTGCTGATATAGGTACGACAATTACTGGTCAGATGATAGCTTTAAATATGGGAATAGTAGCACCAATATTTTCTATTATGGGTGTTATTATGATTCTCTTTATTCCTTCTTCTTTATTTAAAAAGATAGGAGGAATATTAAGTGGGCTTGGAATACTTTTTATAGGTATGGATATTATGTCTACCTCTTTATCACCATTACAGGATAATCCTTATTTTTTAAATCTTATTCAAACATTATCTAATCCTATCATGGCAGTTATAGTAGGAGCTTTGTTTACAGCGTTAATTCAGTCTTCTAGTGCTTCTATCGGCATTTTACAAGTACTAGCATTAAATTATCTTATTGAGTTTAATGTCGCAGCATTCGTGGTGTTTGGACAAAATATAGGAACTTGCATAACTTCCACCTTAGCATCCTTATCAGGCGATAGAAATGCGAAAAGACTAGCTTTGTTTCATATGTTGTTTAATGTTGTAGGGGCTATCCTTTTTACCGTAATCTGTATCTATACACCAATAATAAAATATATAGATATCTATTCATATAATCCAGCTAGTGCAATAGCTAATCTTCATACATTGTATAATATTGTCATGGTTATATTAGTGTTACCGATAGATAGGTATTTAATAGCGTTTATATATAAAGTAATACCGGAAAAATAAAAAAATTTTAACAATTGATTTTGTTAAAATTTTTTAATTAATATAAAGTTCCATCACTACCGCAAACTAATGTAACTGATTCAGTTAAAGTCTGTACTACAACACCATTATCATATCTTTGTCCTGTGGCTTTTGCAGTAGCACTAGATCCACTTTTACTGGCAGATTTTGATGATATTTTCCATGCAGAAGCACTACATGTTGTTGATACTGATGCCGCTGTACATGTGCTATGACTTCCGTCATATTCAAATGTTCCAGTAACTGTAACAGTCCATAAGACTGTACTTCCACTTTTGACTTTTGTGGTTTTAGTACCAGTAACTTTGTACGTAGCTCTATTTTTTTCATCTCTTTCAACTGTTTCAATAACTGATTCAATAATTAAGGTTTCAGAAGAATCAACAGTATTCTGAACTGTTTCTAATCCAGATGATACTGTAAAGTTAGAAAACACTAATAATAAAGCTAATGAAATACTAATCAATCCTTTCACTTTCGATTTCCTCCGGTTCTGATATTTCTATATGTGTTGGAATCTGACTGGTAGATATTTTATAATCTTTATAGATTAGATAAGCTTTCCATGATCCAAGAAGTACGACAACTGTAATAATAACTATTGTTATTAACTTTAAATATCTTTTGATTGTTAAATTTTTGATTAGCTCATTGATTTGAGATTCTCCAAAATAGGATGCAATGACATCTTCAGGAAATCCAAATTCCTGAATTAGGTCATTGTATGTACAGTCGATGTTATCTGTTTCGTATTCTTCAATCTGAGATTTAAAATTTTTTAGAAAATCTTTGGTTCTTTTGTTTTTTGATGGAATTAATTCCTTAATTTCATCAAAATATTTTTTACTTTCTTTCATAATTACCTCCATGAACAATCAAATCAATACATCTTACAAGATTATCATAATCATCAGTTATCTTCTTTAAATATACCTTTCCTTCATCTTCCAAATGATAATAGACTCTTGCCTTGTTGTTGAATAGCTGTGTATCACTGGTAATGTATCCTTTTTCAATAAGATTATAGATAATAGGATACATAGTTCCATGCTTAGGAACAATGGTACCATTAGATATTTCAGAAATAAGCTTAGTTATTTCATAACCGTACATATCTTTTTGTTGAAGAACACTCAAAATAAGCAAGTCAAGTTTAAATAAATAATTAGAATTCTTTGACATGTGATCACCTCTCTAAATTATAACATAGTAAGATTTAAAAAATAAATAGATCGTAAAACAAAATATAAATATTGACAACTAAAGCTGCGAATGATAATATGAAATTAAGGAAAGCGCTTTCTTAAGATATTAAAAGAATTAAGGGAAAGAAATGAATATGAAAAAAATGTTGACTGGTTTAATTGCGATAGGTTTGATCTTATGTCAAATTCAAACAGTATTTGCTTTAGAAACAAAAAGTCTTCAATTGATTTCAAATTCTACAAATGAATCGTTATCAAATACGACTGTTACTGTTTTGGATGTAGAAAGTTCAAATTCATATTATTTGAATACGGATGATGAAGGATATGTTATAGATGATAATCAAGTTTTAAGTACTTTAGATAATAAAGTGCTTGTATTGTCTGCTATCTATGATTCTAACGTGTACAATTTATGTGTTGATTCATTAGAAGATAATCAACTATATTTAGAAAAAGATTATGAAATCGAAAATAATAGTAAAGCTAGAGTTACCTCAGGCGATTGGGTTACTAATAGTACTACTCATGTTGGCACAGTCTGGATACCTTTGGATAAAGCACCTGGATATGGTGGATTATCCATGAAAACAGAATATAATTCTGAAGTAGGATATTCTCTTTCAGGCGGAAGCTTTTTGACATGTACTTTTTCTAGCTTAAAAGGAACAGGTTTTGAGCCAGATTATAAGCATATTCCAGAAAGCAGTGGTAAGAAAAACTATGTGCTATATGGTGAGGTTAATAAATATAAATTATCTCAAAGTCAAGTGGGGACTGGAGCAATGAGAGTTAGATATATTGTAACTAATTCTGTTATTGATGTGGAACATGTACTTGAAACCGGTACTTTTTCAACTACAACATCAAGTTCGGATACAAAGTTATTAAAAGATAGTACAACAATAGTAAAGAAATATTTATCTTCAACTTATACAATCAGTGGGGTTGTAACACATGAAAATGGATTGACTTGTACTATATCGGCTACAGGAAGTAAACAAAATATTAGATATTATAAGCAATATTCAAATAAATATTATTATAGAATAGGATTTAATGCACTTGCTCGCAAAACATCAGAGTTTTAATTTAGTTGTTTTATGTATATTTCTTGTAGTATGCAATTTAGTAGGATGTAGTACAAAAACAGTTGATGACAAGCTTTATTTAGAAAAGATGGAACATGATAATTCAGATGAAAGAGTATATCAGATAAATGAAGATTTTGATTATAGTCAGATAGTATTTAGATTATATTTTACTGAAGATTCCAATATGTGGGAACTTGTAGAAACTTATGAACTTAATAAAAGTGAGATTAATACTTTTACAGTAGGATACAATTATTGGAATTCTAATAGTCGTAGGTTTAGTGATAGTCAATTTTATTTAATATATGGAGATACAGAGTATCAAAGAACGGCAATAGAATTAAAGAATGATGAAATCATAGATGGATATGAAAAATATTACGGATGTGGCGGTTATCATCTGATAAAAAAAGAATTATCTTATGATGAATCACCTTTTTATATGAAGCGTTTTGAAAAAACAAGTTATATGAATAAAGAAAAATACTCTATACCACATAATTGGGAAGATTATAAAATAGAAAACATGAAAATGACTGATGATTTTAATTGTGAGGGATATTCATGTTATGTATATACTATTCAGCTTATTCCTTAAAAAAGTATTACTTTGATGAATAATATTAATAAAAAAATATGAAATGAATAGGTAAAAAAGATATTGACATGACATGCCTTTCAAAGATATAATGTTTAGGTAAATCGTTGAAAAAGAAAAGTATTTATTGATTTGATTTAGAGAGAAGATGGTTGGTGAAAATCTTTGAGGACAATAAAGAAAAGCTACTTTGGAGAGTGATGTAAACATCAACGTGAGTCTGCGTTAAGGATTTAAAGGTGCATAATCTTATAGATTATGAACAAGGATGGTACCGCGACGATGTCGTTCCTTATATAGGAACGACTTTTTTATTTATAAAGTAGCAATAAATAGGAGGAATATATATGAAACAATTAACAGGAAATCAAGTAAGAGCAATGTTTCTAGATTATTTTAAATCTAAAGGACATATGATTGAACCAGGTGCATCATTAATCCCACATAATGATCCAACATTATTATGGATTAATGCGGGTGTTGCAGCATTAAAGAAATATTTTGATGGTAGTGAAAAACCAGCATGTAATAGAATTGCGAATGCTCAAAAATCTATTCGTACTAATGATATTGAAAATGTAGGGAAAACTGCTAGACATCATACTTTCTTTGAAATGTTAGGAAACTTCTCTATTGGAGATTATTTTAAAGAAGAAGC
>JAXJVS010000117.1:0-1625 GCA_036308445.1 Bacilli bacterium
ACAGTAAGAATTAAATCAAAGAAAAAGTTAAAATAAGCATTCATATCTGCTGAATCAATACTTAAAGGAAAACTATTCATTATAAGCTGAAATAAAGCCGATATTATAAACGAACCAAAAAATAAATATGTTGGCAACAAAACAATCATTCCCATGTAAAAAGATTGTTTAAAGATTTTTTGAGTTAATTTCATTTAATCACCAGCTTCATGAAAATGATAGAAAGCAATCTCCTCAAATAAAACCGCTTCACTTAAATAATATAATGGTAAATAAGTAAAAATTTTAAATAAACCTACAATTACAGTTACAACTAAAGTCACAGAAATCAACTGTGAAACAAAGGCTTCAATTAACGCAGCTAAAAACATCCAGCCTAAAAAAGATAAATATAATTTTAAGTAATCAAAAATATGGCTTTTCATCATTTTTACAGATGTTTTAACAGCATTCATACCAGTTAAATGATATTGTTCTAACAAATAAGGCACTGGCATCAAAACAGCATCAACAACAAATGTAACAACTAACACCAATAAGAACATAATCAAAATAAGAATAACATGACTAGGACTACTTAAAATAGCATTAACTAGATAAGACAAATCTGTATTACCTACCGGAACCATATAAGTCGTTGAAACCGTTTGACCAATTAACATTGTAAGGATAACCCCTAAAATCAAACATATTCCAAAAACAAGTAAAAAAGTAAAGAAATAAACAATGATATAAGTAGGAAACAATTCTTTAAATCTTTTAAAACCTACTAGTCCATCATCGTCATTGACGGACATACCATTATTTCTGACCATTTTAAGTGATGAAACTACAACACCATGAGAAACAGGTAAAAATAACAAAGATAAAATCATTGATAAAAGAGAAACTATTACATTATCTCCTGATATCAATGATGGTATAGCTTGTAGCACCATAACAATAACTAATACTCTAATAAATTGAGTACGATAAGGTAATAGAACATCATTAGCTCTATTTTTAATACTTCTAATATTCATCAAACCACTCCTTTAATACTGATATTATAGCATTTATATCATCTAATGTCTAAGCTAGTTTTTATCGCCTGGTTAACAGCATCTATATACATATAAGGCAACACACCTAATTTTTCATCTATCCTTTTTTTATCGATGGTTCTAATTTGTTCTAAAAGAATAACTGATTTTTTTTCTAAAAAATCAGTTTCTATAAGTACATGAGTAGGTAAATCATTCTTAGTAATCTTAGATGATATAGGAGCTACGATTACAGTTGTAGAATATTTATTACCTTTATTATTTTGTAAAATCAAAACAGGTCTATATCCACCTTGTTCACTGCCAATAACAGGTGATAAATCAGCATAATAAATTTCTCCTCTATTCATACATTTCCCCTTTTCTTTCTTTTAAAATGTATGATATAAGAAGAAAATATATGAAAAAAAAGTAAAAAAAAATGGTGGTTCCAGCCGGAATTGAACCAGCGACACGAGGATTTTCAGTCCTCTGCTCTACCAACTGAGCTATGGAACCAACATTGGCGGTCTGGACGGGACTCGAACCCGCGACCTCCGCCGTGACAGGGCGGCATTCTAACCAACTGAACTACCAGACCAA
>JAXJVS010000118.1:0-18314 GCA_036308445.1 Bacilli bacterium
AAAAATAGACATAACTATAACTTCATTTTACAATTAAAGTACCACCCATAAAAGAAAAGAGGTTATATGTTATGTCCAAAATTAATTATAATCAGTGATGTTCTTGAAATTCAACAGATTAATGATGTTTCTCATTATTTTGTTCCTTATCCTTTTCCTGGAACATATAGCTGCATACTTAAAAAGGATGATAATAAAGTCATTTCGTGGAACTGTCAATCATCTACTAAAACCTATTTATGAAAAACATAATAACTGTAAAGATGAATTAAACAGGCGGCTTGATAATATCTTTGATACCAGAAACAGTTATTATGAGATAACTACAAAGAATTTCAGAAAGAACTGGTTTATGCCTTTAGTAAACTCTCTTTCATATACTATTAAATATAAAAGAGAAAACAGAAGCTATAAAACAAGCTACAATAATTGATTTATTGAAGGAATGAACAATAAAATCAAACTGTTCAAAAGAAATGCTCATGGATTTAGATACTTTGATAATCTTAGAAAACGTATTCTTATGCACTTAGGTTATAGTTATGAATTTACATATAAAAAGGGATTAACTATCTCTCGCTAATCAATCCCTAATCCTCCACTCTTGACATGGAGTCCCTCTTTTTTTATTTTATTTCAATATCGAAATATGGCATCTTAACATATTCTACACCAGCAGCAGATAACATTCTTTTAGCAGCCATATCACTCGGAACACCTTTGTACTTATCATCTTCATAAATAATTTTTGTAATACCACTTTGAATAATAGCTTTTACACATTCATTACAAGGAAATAAAGAAACATATATACGACATCCTTTAAGATTTTGTGTGCTATTTAAGATTGCGTTCAATTCAGCATGAACTACATAAGCATACTTTGTATCATAAAGACCACCTTCTCTATTATCCCAAGGGAAATCATTATCTTCACATCCCCATGGCAGCCCATTATAACCTACTCCCACAATCTTGTTTTCAGGTGAAACAATGCAGGCACCAACTTGAGTGTTTGGATCCTTTGAACGAAAAGCAGATAATTTTGCAACTCCCATAAAATATTGATCCCAATTAATGACTTTACTCATTCATTTTCCTCCCTTAACTCTTTTAACTTTGTTTCAAAAAAATCAGGTAATTCACTATCAAATACCATATCTTCATGAGTCGTTGGATGATTAAAACCTAATATTTTCGCATGTAAGTATTGTCCGTTTGTAACATCATCTTTTCTTTTTCCATATTGAGGATCTCCATACACTGGATAACCAATATAAGACATATGTACACGGATCTGATGAGTTCTACCTGTTTCTAGTCGACATTCAACAAGTGTCATTTTCTCAAATCTCTCTATTACTTTGAAGTTAGTTATGGCCTCTTTTGCATTTTTATCAGTACAGCACATTTTTTTACGATCATTTTGATCTCTTCCAATAGGTGCTTCAATGCGGCCATAATCATGTGGAATAACGCCATGGACTAAAGCCCAATAACGCCTAACTACAGAGTGATCTTGAAGCTGTTGAGATAAAGACTGATGAGCTTTATCATTTTTTGCAACCATCAACAAACCACTTGTCTCTTTATCAATTCGATGTACAATACCCGGTCTTTGTATACCATTAATCCCTGATAAATCCTTGCAATGATATAATAAAGCATTAACCAAAGTACCACTATAAATACCTGATGAAGGATGAACTATCAATCCTGTAGGTTTATTAATGACAATAACATCACTATCCTCATATACAATATCTAACGGTATATTTTCAGGTAAAATTTCACACGCCTTACTTTCTTCAATAACAATCCCTATTAAATCATTATTCATCACTTTATAACTTGCTTTTTCAATCTTTCCATTAACAGTAACCTGATTATTCTTAATCATATCTTGAATTTTAGTTCTAGAAAAATCAGGATACTGAACACTTAAGAATTTATCTAAACGCATTCCTGTATTTTCTATTTCTACGCTGATTTTGATAGTTTCCATGTCTTATACTCCTCTATCGCTATATCTAATAATAAAAATCCTACACCAACTACTATTGCTATATCAGCAATATTAAATATTGGAAAATTATATCCAAAAATAATAAAATCAATAAAATCTCTTACATATCCCAAAACCAAACGATCAATTAAATTTCCTATCATTCCACTAAAAACTAAAACCAACCCAAAACGAGTATACTGCTGATAAGAATAACTATGAACAAAATAATAAATAATCCCTATTGTTGCCACAATAGAAACAATAAAAAACAAATTAATTTTCCCTTGAAGAATACCCCAAGCAGCGCCATAATTATGTACATATGTAAAATAAAAGAAATTATCAATAATTGAATAACCTGTTCCTAAATTCAAAGTTCTATCAACGATAAATTTAGTTAATTGATCTCCCAAAACAACAACTATAAAAGTAAGAATATATAAGATAAGTTTTCCTTTTTTTATTCCTAATTTTTTCATTTTCATCACCATGAACTATTATAACAAACATTAACAAAGATTACAAATATATTTAAAAAGGTGGATAACCCACCTATAAAACCAACAATAGAACAGCTATATAATGCAATAACGAACCCACCATCACAAAAATATGAAATATCTCATGAAAACCAAAGTAAGAAGAAATATTAGGCTTCTTTATAATATAAATGATAGCTCCTACTGAATAACTTATACCTCCATATGCTATTAAACTCAAAATATGTGAAGGCAACAAAGAAAAAGATTGAAAATCAAAAATAACAGCCCAACCTAACAGTAAATAAATAAAGGTCGAAATAATTCTAGGAGCATTAATCCAGCAGACTGAAACTATTACACCAATCAAAGCAATCATCCAAAGAATCATTAAAAAATAATAACATTTTGGACTTTCCATACAAAATAAAACTACCGGTGTATAAGTTCCTACAATTAATACATATATCATCGAATGATCTAATTTTCTTAAAATTAATTTTATTTTTTCACTACCACTAAAATAATGATACAAACTACTTGCACTATATAATGCAATTAACGAAATACCAAATATAATAACTCCTAAAAACAATGAATTTGGTATATCAACTAACTTACTTAAAACAATTATAATAAATAAACCTATTAACGACAAACCCGCTCCAATGAAATGAGTCAGCCAACTTATAGGATCCATTGCTTTCTTTAATAATTCCATAATTATTACCTCCTTATTATGTAGTATTCATCACTACTTCACACAAAAGTATATACTTTTTTGTGAAATTGTCAATGCTATGTTGAAAATAATGCATTTTTCCTTTATTATTATAAAGAGGTGATTAAAAATGGATGAAAAATCATTTGAAGATATAGTCAAAGAATTAGCTCAAAGAGGTACAATAAGACCTACTGATATACCAGCATTAGATTTATATATGGATCAGATTATGACTTTATTTGATAATTACTTAAACGATCATAAAAGATATGAAGATGATAAACTTCTTACCAAGACTATGATTAACAATTACTCAAAAGAAGGTATTCTAAAACCAATAAAAGGAAAAAAATACTCAAAAGAACATATACTACAAATGCTACTCATTTACTCATTAAAAAACACTATAACTATCCAAGAAGTAAAAAAAGTATTATTACCATTTCATGAAGACACTAAAGAGATAGAACCTATCTATGAAAAATATCTTCAATTAAGTAATGAAATCATTAATAACCAAGCAAACCAAATCATTGAAATAATTAGTCAAAATAATTTAAAAACAGATAATCCTAATGATTTAACACTGACTATTTTAATCATATGTTCGTTAAGTAATTATTATCAATCAATAGCTCAAAAAATGTTAGATGCCTATTATTCAGAAGACAACAAAAAAAGAAAGTCGTAACTTTCTTTTTTTATTTATATAAGATAACTGGTGTACCTGAACTTACATGAGAATATATAGCAGCAGCTGAAGATGTAGGTAAATTTACACATCCATGAGAACCACTATTAACATAAATTTCACCACCAAACTTATTTCGCCATGAAGCATCATGTAGCCCAATACCACCATTAAATGGCATCCAATAAGTAACTGGAGTTTCATATTCTCTTTCACCGGTCTTAGGATCAATAGCTCCCCTTAAAACTGCCGGACTCTTTTTATAGGTAATCTTATAGATACCTGAAGGAGTTGCGTGACCTGAAGTTACTTTTCCTGTAACACAATCAGTTGTTAAAATGAGACTACCTTGTTTGTATAAATATACTTTTTGATTTGTTAAATCAATTTCAACATATGTACTACCAAAACCATTATTACCAGATATTTCTTTCTGACTATATACTGGCTCTCTAGTAACTGTTTCTTTGTCTTTAATATTTTTTATTAACTTTTCATATTCTTTACTCTGATTTATTTTATAACCAAAATTACTACTTGAAAAAGATCTAGTTCCCCTGCTTGTCGTTTTAAAAGTACGGCTCTTTCCACTCGTATTATATTTTGAAGCTAGTGAAGATATATATTTCTTGACTTTAGAAGAATTTATAGTTACTTCCTTACCATTATACTCTAACCATTTATTATAAACTGATGCATCACATACCTCTTTACCATTTGCCATATCATAAGTTATTGATGCACCGATATATTTATTTAAAGCTTCAACTTTATTCGATAAATCTTTATCATCAGATAAAATTGTAGGTTGAACATAATAATCCCCAGAAGCCAAATCGAAAGTATAGACTCCTTCAGAAACCATTTTTTCAATACTAGCTTGAAAATCAGTTAAATTAATATTAGTTCCTTGATATTCACTTTGAACAACAAATTTATTTGTATTTTCATCATACTTTTCCTTAGCATTTGTCGTCTTATCATCGTTCCCATCTTTGTAAAATTGAGATTCTTTAATTACAGAATTAAAATTATCTTCATCAAATGTTAATTCTTTTAAACTATATCTTTTTTCAGAAAATAATTTAGAAAAAATATTTAAATTATCTTCTTCCTCTTTAACTTCTTTTAAAAAAGATGTTAGTTCATAAGTAACGTTAAAATCATTCTTTAAGGAATATTGGTAACTCTTCCCTTGTTTATCAATAATTTCAACATTTTGTTTGTCTAATATCTCAGAAATATATTCATTAGCTTCAGATTGTGTCATATCACTAATCTCTATACCATTAACATAAGTATTATCAAAAAATAAATTCTCATATTTCATATTAAAACAAACAAATAAACAAACAAAAATAACAAATGTAACAACCATTGCAATAAGTAATTTTGTTCTAAGATGATTTTTTTTCATTTTATTTACTAAACCCATAAAATTAACTGCCCCCTTACAGCACATATCTTAGAATATTCTATCACTTTTTAAAAAAATTACAATATCTTTCAATATTATCAAAAAAAGGATGATTTTCATCATCCTAAAGCAACATCTAATATCATCATAATTACAAATCCCAAAGTAAATCCAATTGTAGCTATATTTGAATGTTTCCCTATTGAAGCTTGAGGAATCAATTCTTCTACAACTACATATATCATTGCTCCAGCAGCAAAAGCTAATAAATAAGGCAATAAAGGTTGAATATAAGAAGATAACCAGATTGTAATTAAACCACCTATTGGTTCAACAATTCCCGATAAAACTCCCAAAAGAAACGATTTCTTTTTAGAAATACCTTCACTTTTTAAAGGTAAAGAAATTATAGCTCCTTCCGGAAAATTTTGTATAGCTATACCTATAGATAAAGCTAATGCACTAGCTAAAGTTAAACCTTCTGCATGCTGTAACATACCAGCAAACACAATACCAACTGCCATACCTTCTGGAATATTATGCAAAGCTACAGCAAAAATCATCAAAAATTGTTTACTTATTCCACTTTTTCTTCCTTCTGCATCATTTGCTCCTACATGAAGATGAGGTACATTCTCATCAAGAAACAACAAAAACAGCACTCCTAATACAAGACCTATAGAAGCAGGTAAAAAAGCCCATTTATCAAGATGTGATGCTTGATTCATTGCAGGAATAAGCAAAGACCAGACACTAGCAGCAATCATAACTCCTGAGGCAAAACCTAATAATAATTTTTGTATTCTAGCAGGAATTTTATCTTTTATAAAAAAGACTAATGATGAACCTAAAGTTGTTCCAATAAAAGGAACAAGTAAACCTATAAAACAATATAACATAATAATCACTTCCTTTGTAGATTCTATCATAATTTTAATAAATCATAAAATAATATGCTTATACTTTTTGCTTATTATAAATAATAAGCGCCATCATAATTAATGGATCATTACCATTATTTTCTAATCCATGACCATTGCCCTCTTTACAAAAAGTATGATCACCTGCTTTTATAATATATTTTTTATCATTATCTTGATATATACCCTCTCCAGAAAGAATATAATAAGATTCACTATCACCTTGATGTTCATGATAACCTATAGAACACATTGGCGGTATAGTAACTTGAGCATAAACTCTCAACATTCCATTTTTTTGTTTATCTTCTAATAAATGGATAAAGTGAATTTCCCCTTTTCCATTAAACATATTTTGTTTGATTTCTTTTTTCATTTGTTTACCTCTTATAAATCAAATAGACTCATTTGATTTTCTTCAGATAAGTGATTAAAAACACCTAATTTTGTTAAAAAGTCAATTTGACTATTATTTAATTTTGTTCTTTTAATAACATCTTCTTTAGATAAAAACGAACCTTTATTTCTAGCATCAATAACAGTATCGGCAACTGCTGTTCCTAAGCCATCTATTGATGTAAATGGCGGCAAAATTCCTTTTTCATCAGTAGGATCTTTAATAAAGACACTTGCTGCTGATAAATCAAGATTAACATTATTAAAATGATAACCTCTATCGTACATTTCCATTGCAATCTCATAAACAGTAATTAATCCTTCTTCTTTATTAGATGCCTTACCTCCTTCTTGTTTCATTTTTAAAATAGCATTATATTTAGATAAAATCATTTCTTTGCCTTGAATCAATGTCTCAATATCATAAAAATCACAACGAGTAGAAAAATAAACAGCATAATACTCTCTAGGATAATATAGTTTCCACCATGCAACACGCACAGCACTTAATACATAAGCAGCAGCATGGGCTTTAGGGAACATATATTTAATTTTTTTACAAGATTCAATATACCAGGTAGGAACATTATGTTTTTTCATCAATTCTTCATAATTTTTTTCTGGAAAGACAACGGGTGATTTCCCTTTACGTACACATTCCATAATATCAAAAGCATCTTTATTAGGAAGACCTTTTTCAATTAAATATACCATGATATCATCACGACACCCAATAACTTCACTTAATGTACATGTTCCAGAACTAATTAATGTTTCTGCATTCCCTAAATATACATCTGTCCCATGAGATAACCCGGAAATAATAACTAAATCATTAAAAGTCTTAGGTCGAGTCTGATCTAGCATCCCTCTAACAAACTTTGTACCAAACTCCGGTAATCCTAAAGCACCATTTTTACAATTAATATACGACAAGTCTATCCCCAATTCTTTAGTTGTTGTAAATAAACTCATGACTCTCTGATCGTTTGTAGGTATATTTTTTGGATTAACACCCGTTAAATCTTGAAGCATTCTAATAACGGTAGGATCAACATGTCCTAAAATATCAAATTTCAATACATTATCATGAATAGCATGGAAGTCAAAATGAGTCGTTTTCCATTCAGCACTCAAATCATCTGCTGGATACTGATATGGAGTAAAATCATAAACATCCATTATCTCAGGTATAACGATAATTCCGCCAGGATGCTGTCCAGTTGTACGTTTAACACCGGTACATCCTTTTGCAATTCTTTCAAGTTCAGCACTTCTAATTGTGTTATCTCTACCCATCAATTCTGCATATCCTCTTGCATAACCATATGCTGTTTTTTCAGCAACGGTAGAAATCGTTCCGGCACGATAAACATGACTTTCACCAAAAATTTCTTTAGTATAAGCATGAGCTGTTGGCTGATAATCACCTGAGAAATTTAAATCAATATCTGGTACCTTATCTGCATTAAATCCCAAGAAAGTTTCAAACGGAATATTATGCCCATCACCTTTTAATTTATGACCACATTTAGGACATTCTTTATCAGGTAAATCATATCCATTAGCTATAACACCCTCCTCTAAGAATTCACTATATTGACAATGAGGACAAAAATAATGAGGAGGTAAAGGGTTAACTTCTGAAATATTTGCCATAGTAGCAACGAATGATGAACCTACCGAACCACGGCTTCCTACTAGATATCCAGCATCATTAGATTTTTTTACCAGTTTATGAGCAATATAATAAATAACTCCAAAGCCATGTTTAATAATATTATCCAACTCTTTAGTTAATCTTTTTTCAACTATTTCTGGTAAAACTTCACCATATTGTTTATGTGCATTATCAAAACACAATTTTCTAAGATTTTCATCAGCATTTTCAATATGAGGAGTAAACAACTTATCATGTACAACATTAAAGCTGCCATCAATCATATCAGCAATCTTATTTGTATTTTCTACGACATATTCATATTTTTCATCATCTGTTAAATAAGGTAAACTATCCATCATCTCTTGTGTTGTTCTAAAATATTCATCTGGTGTCCATGCCATAGGATTATTTCTATCTGTCAATGGATGTAAAGCCCCTCCTAAGCCAATCTTAGGATTACATGTAAATACATCTCGATAAATCTTATCTTTTTGATCAATATAATGAACATCTCCCGTAGCAACAATTAACTTATTTTGTTCTTTTGCGACATCAACAATTCTCCTTAAGATTTTAGATAATTCCTCTTTAGTATCGACCCTACCTCTTTCTACAAAATATTCACATATATCTAAAGGTAAGATTTCAATATAATCATAGAAAGAAATTGCCTTCCTTAATTCTTCAATACTTCTCGTCATTGCTAAATCATAAATTTCCGAATTATAGCACCCACTACCAAAAAGAAGTCCTTCACGATAATATTCTAATCGACCACGAGGTATTCTAGCTACTTTTTCAAAATATGTAGTATTTGCTTCCGAAACAAGCTTAAACATATTCTTTAGACCCTCTTTATTTTTAGCTAACACACACATATGTTTAGGTCTCACAATTTTATAAGAATCCTTACATTCAATTTCATTTAAATCAGCAATAGATGAATAACCATCCTTCATCATATCATGTAACATCATATTAAAAGCACCAGCTAACACTTCAGCATCATAATCAGCTCTATGTGCCTCATCACCATCATAAGCAATACGATAATGTCTACATACATTTCCTAAACGATAATATTTTAAATCCGGTAATATCTTCCAGCTCAATGCTAGTGTATCAATCCATGGATTTGCTAAAGGTTTCTTATTTTGTCTTCTCAATAATTCATTAATAAAACCAACATCAAAAGTCCCATTATGGGCAATAAGAACATCATCACCAAAAAATTCAATGATTTTAGGTAAAAACTCATCAATTGTAGGAGCATTAGCAACATCATCATTAGTAATATGAGTTAATTTAGTAATTTTTTCAGAGATACGTTTTTTTGGTTTTATTAAACTCTGTAAACGATCAACTTCTTGTCCATTCTTTATTTTAACCGCTCCAAATTCAGTAATATCATCATCCAATACAGATAACCCAGTTGTTTCTAAGTCAAATGAAACATAAGTTAAGTCTCTTAATGCTACATCTTTACAATTATAAACAACAGTAAACTCTGGATCAACCATATACATCTCTACACCATAAATCATCTTTAATTTATTCTTTTTGCTAGCCATTTGAGCTTCTGGAAAGGATTGAACATTTCCATGGTCAGTTATAGCTATAGCTTGATGTCCCCAATAAGCCGCTCTAGCAGCATAATCACTAATTGATCCGATTCCATCCATTGCTGACATTTTTGTATGAACATGTAGTTCAACACGTTTCTTTTCTGCTTCATCCTTTCTTATTGGTGGTGCAGTAACAATCTCTACACTTCTAGCAGTTATCACAGTATCATTCATAAATTTATCAAATTCTACTGATCCGTTTACTTTTACCCAGCAATTTCCTTTACCGATTTTATTCATCTCTTCTAAACTGTTTCCACCTTTATTTTCAAATCGCTTAACAATAATACTATCAGTATAATCAGTTATATATAATGATTGAATTGTTTTTCCAGTTCTAATCTTTTTAGAATCCACTTTAAAAACATATCCCTGCACACTAATATCTCTAACTTCACCATCTATCTCATTTAATCTTAAATTAAAATAATCTTTTTTATTATTATACTTTTGAAACGGTTTATCCTTTTTTTCAATGACAACATCATTCTTTTTATCAAATACTGCAGAATCAACAATGACTTCATTTGCTTGATCCATTTCCTGTTGAATTTGTTGATATTCATCATTCTGCTTATCAATAAAAGCCTCAAAACCAATATGTATACCAAATTTAGAAAAATACTTTTCAAACACTTTATATAACTCTTTTGTTTGATTATATTGAATTTCATTAATCACTTCTATTTTTAATACATTTTCTTGAAATTCAAATTTAGATTGATCTAATGTCTTCAATATTGGATAACGTTTTACTAATTCTTCAAAAACAAAAGAAGAATAGTCTAATATATCCTCTTTAGAATATTTAGAAATTGTTTCAAAAAGAAAATCACAAGGATAAGGAAAATTCTTTTTTGCTGAAAATAAAATTCGCACCTCATTTAATGGAAGCAAAGAAGACGAAACTATATAAAATTGATAAGAATTATCGCTATTAACAACAACTTTTTCCAAAGTTGCTTTCTTTATTTCAAAAACTTCATTTTCTAATCCTAACTGTTCCAATAAAATAAGAATTCTATTCTTCATAAAAATCTCCTCCCTCATTCAAAAAGGGATAATTACTTATCCCCATATTCTCATCAAATCCTGATAAGTTACAAAAATCATTAACAGCATTACCAAGGCTAAACCAGCTAACTGTAATGCAAGTTTTACTTTTTGTGGTAACTCTCTACCAACAATTCTTTCTGCAACAGTCAAAACAACTTGATATCCATCTAATCCCGGAATTGGTAATAAATTAAAAATACCAATATTAATTGATAATAAACCTAAAAGCCTAAAAATATAAGTAATTTCCCCAGTTTCAGTGACTTCTGCAGTAACAGTATAAATACCAGCAGGACCAGATAATTGTTTAACTGTTGTAGAAAAATTAACAACTAATTGCTTTAAAGCATCTATAATCGAAGTACTCATTTGCGCTACATCAGACATTGTATATTTCATACTTTCAACCAAAGTCATAGATCTTGTCTTATGTGTAATCCCTAATAAATATCGTTCTGTGGACTCACTATATTCCATAACAACATCTATATCTTTTGTTGCTTCATTACGCTTAATAGTAATTGTTGTATGAATAGTATCAGAATCTGTACCAAATGTTTTTTTATCAAATACATCTGGTAAATCATCATACGATGAAATTAAAAATGTTTTATCAGATTCATGAATATACATTTTTTCTATAACATCATCAACCATCAATCCATATTTTTCAGCTGGACTTCCTGCTTGAATTTCACCGATTTGAACAATATTCAAAGGAACTTGACCACCAAAAAAGTTAGATGCAAACAAAACAACAATAGCCAAAACAAAATTCATAAATACACCAGCTAAAAAGATAATAACTTTTTGATAAGTTTTTTTACCTTGTAATGTTCTTTCATAAGGTACATCTTTCATATTTTCATTATCTTCTTGATCTGCTTCTCCAGCCATAGAAACAAAACCACCAATAGGTAACAACCTTAATTCAAATTCTGTTTCCTTTCCTTTTTTAGAAAACAATTTAGGTCCAAATCCAATTGAAAACTGAGCACAATATACACCAAAATACTTAGCAGCAACAAAATGCCCAAATTCATGAATTGTAATAATTGAACCAATAACGAAAACAAATACAATAACATTAATGATATTCTGCATCTTAGTCTACCACTCTTTCCAAAACAAAATTTCTTGCCCATTGATCAATTTCAATTAATTGATCCAATGATGGATTAACCAATACATTATGAGCATTCATAGCTTCCTCAACTAATTTTTCAATATCTAAAAATTTAATTTTCCCTTCTCTAAATAAAAGATTTGCCATTTCATTAGCACCATTCAATACACATGGCAAAGAACCACCAGTTCTACCCGCTTTATAAGCTAATTCTAAAGCATGAAATCGATTAAAATCAGGTTTAATAAAATGTAAAGTTCCTATATCAGTTAATGACAATCTTTTTTCGCCAATGATAGCTTTACGATGAGGATAAGTCAAAGCATATTGAATCGGTAATCTCATATCAGGAGTCCCTAATTGACCAATAACAGCACCATCAACATATTCCACCATTGAATGAATAATACTCTCTGGATGAATAACAACTTCTATATCATCATAACTAACATCAAACAACCATTTAGCTTCAATAACCTCTAACCCTTTATTAAACAAAGTAGCACTATCAATTGTAATTTTAGCTCCCATGCTCCAATTAGGATGATTTAAAGCTTCTTTAACAGTAACATCTCTTAGTTCATCCCTAGATTTATTTCTAAAACTTCCTCCACTTGCAGTAAGTAATATTTTAGAGATTTCACCATGATATTCACCATTCATAGATTGAAAAATAGCAGAATGCTCACTATCAACTGGTAATAATGATACATGATGTTTTTTAGCAAGAGGAACGATAATATGTCCAGCAACAACTAGAGTTTCCTTATTCGCAAGAGCTATGTCTTTATTTGCTTCAATAGCTTTAATAGTAGGCAATAACCCTGCAAAGCCAACAATTCCATTTAGAACAATCTCTACATCAGGTAATGTTGCAATTGTAATCAAACCCTCTTGTCCATAATAAAAATGCTTATTCGGATATTTACTTTGTAAATATTCATAGTCTTCTTGTGAAGATACACAAATATGCTCAGTAGAAACTTTAGTCATTATTTCTTCTAATAAAGAAATATTTTTTCCAGCACTCATAGCAACAATTTCAAATTCATCACTATGATTTACAACAACATCTACAGTTTGTGTTCCAATTGAACCAGTAACACCTAATACAGTTATTTTCTTCATTTAAATCACCATCTCTATAAAATATAATAAAACACTCAAAACTGCACCATTAAATAAAAATGCATCAAATCTATCTAAGATTCCTCCATGACCAGGAAGTAACTGAGAAAAATCTTTAACTTCAAACATCCTCTTCATACTACTAAAAGTCAAATCACCAATCTGACCTGTAAGAGTCAGAATAAAACATACACCTATCAAAAGAAATAATGGCATATCTATACCAATATATGCACCAAATGCAACTGAAAGTACAGTTCCTAAAATAATACCACCAATACTTCCTTCAATTGTTTTCTTTGGAGATAGTCTTGGATTCAATTTATGTTTCCCTAAAAACATACCGGCAAAGTAAGCACCAGTATCTGTTCCAAAAGTAGCTAAAGCGATCATAATTAAATAATCAAATCCAAAGTTAGTTCTTAAATAATAAATACTATGTAATCCAGAAGCAATTAAAACAGCTGCAGTAAAATAATATCCTAATCTTAATACATTCATACCATAATCAGTCATACTACAAGCAAATAAAACTAATAATAGGACTAAAATCATTACAGTATCAATCAAAATACCTTGAGGCACAAATACAGAATACAAAATAAAAGAACCAATTAAAGGATATAAATATATATTAGCTTTAGGTCTATCACAGATAGAAAGCATTTCAAAAGCACACATTCCAGCTAATACAGCGATTAAAACATTAAAAGCTAAACCTCCAAAATAAACAATAGGAATCAAAATAGCTATTAAAACAATAGCAGTTATAATCCTTGTTTTCATTTTAATACACCTCCAAAACGTCTTTCTCTACCTTGATAAATCGCAATACAACGATGTAATTCATCCTCATTAAAGTCTGGCCAATAAACATCAGTAAAAATAAATTCAGCATAAGCCAATTGCCATGGTAAGAAATTAGATAAACGATACTCACCACTAGTTCTTATCATTAAATCAACAGGAGGTAAATCAGTAGTCATTAAATTTTTTTCAAAATAATCTTCATTAATATCTTGAATATTTATTTCACCATTTAAACATTGTTGACATAATTTTTTAGTTGTTTCAACAATTTCATCACGTCCACCATAAATAAATGCAAAAGTTAATATTAATCCATCATTTTGTTTTGTCTGAGAAATAGCATTTTCAATAATATCTCTTGTTTCCTGTGGTGCCATTTCTAAATGACCGATATATCTTAATTGAACATTATTTTCAATTAATTCTTTTAAATATAAATCAAAGAATTCCTTAGGGAGTTTAAAAATATAGCTGACTTCATTAGCATCTCTTTTAAAATTCTCAGTAGAAAAAGCATAAACAGTCATTGCCTTTACTCCTAATTTATTAGCTGCCAAAGCAATATTACGTATTGTCTTAGTACCTTCATGATGACCAAAAGTTCGTGGCATTTTTCTTTTTTTAGCCCATCTTCCATTACCATCCATAATAAAAGCAATATGAGCAGGAATATTATCCATATCCAAATCATAATTTAAGTTTTCTTTCTTAAAAAACATATATATCACCAACTTTACATTTTTTGAAAACTATACTATAGCGTATTATACCACAATATCTAAATATTGTCGACATTACCAGTAATAAGAAAAAGAACTTTCAAACCGAAAGTTCTTATACAGTCATTAAATCTTTTTCCTTAACCTTACCAATTTCATCAATCTTTTTAACATATTGATCAGTTAATTTTTGGACTTTTTCTTGTCCTCTTTTTTCTTCATCTTCAGCTAAATCAGCTTTTTTAATTTCATCATTAGCACTTCTTCTAATATTTCTTAATGCAACCTTAGCTTGTTCAGCATATTTCCATACCTGTTTAACAAATTCTTTACGTCTATCTTCAGTTAAAGGTGGTACAGTAATTCTAATTAATTGACCATCGTTTTGTGGTGTTAATCCTAAATTAGATTCAAAAATAGCTCTCTCAATATTCTTTAATGTTGATTTATCATATGGTTTAATAACTAATTGTCTACCTTCAACAACACTAATACCTGCTACTTGATTAACAGGAGTAGGTGATCCCCAATAATCAACCATAACGCTTGCTAACATATTAGGATTAGCTCTACCAGTACGTACATTAGCTAAATCTTTTTGAAAAGCATCAATTGTCTTTTCCATTCTTTCTTTAGTATCTTCTAAAATTAAATTTATCATATCTATTCTCCTTTTGAAATTGTTGTTCCGATTTCATCACCATGACATGCTTTTGCAATATTTCCGTCTTCCTGCATATTGAAAACACACAAATCAATATCATTATCTTTACATAAAGTAATAGCTGTCTGATCCATAACTTTTAAATCCTTGTTAATAACATCTAAATATGTAATATAATCATATTTAACAGCTGTAGGATCTAACTTTGGATCAGCAGAATAAACACCATCCACACCATTTTTAGCCATTAAAATAACATCAGCATTAATTTCAGCAGCACGTAAAGCAGCAGTTGTATCAGTAGTCATAAAAGGCATACCAGTACCAGCACCAAAAATAACAACTCTACCTTTTTCTAAATGTCTAACAGCTCTTCTTCTGATATAAGGTTCAGCAATTTCCTGCATTGAAATAGCCGATAAAACTCTTGTATCAACACCTTGAGATTCTAAAGCGTTTTGTAAAGCAAGACCGTTCATAACAGTAGCCAACATTCCCATATAATCAGCAGAAGCTCTTTCCATACCCATTTCGCTTCCAGTTTTTCCTCGCCAAATGTTTCCACCACCACAAACAACAGCAATTTCAACACCTAAATCTTTAGCATCTTTAATTTGTCTAGCAATATCATTAACCACGATAGGATTAATTCCAAATTTTTGTTCTCCAGCTAGAGCTTCACCACTTATTTTTAACAGTACTCTATTATATTTCATAATATCTCCTCATTTCCAAATCTTTTGTCAATTTATTATACCATAATAATTATTCTTAGTGCAATAATATAAACAAAATAAAAAGAGTCATTAATGACTCTTCCATTACATCTTATAATCAGATTAAACGAATTGGAATTAAGCACCCATTTGTTTAGCTACTTCTTCAGCAAAGTTTTCTTCACGTTTAGCCATACCTTCTCCAACTTGGAAACGTACGATTTCTAAAACTTTACCATTACCTAAATATTTAGCAACTGTTAAATCTGGATCTTTAATGAATTCTTGATCAACTAAGCACATTTCTTTTAAGTTTTTGTTTAAACGTCCTTGAACCATTTTTTCAACGATGTTTTCTGGTTTTGGTTTAGCAGCTTTAGCATTTTCTTCCATAGCTTGAGCTTTTAATACAGCTAATTCTCTATCTAATACTTCTGCAGGGATAGCAGTTCTATCGATATATTGTGGAGCACTTGCTGCAACATGCATAGCGATATCTTTAGCTTTTTCATCAGTAGCATTAGCTAATTTAACCAATGCAGTCATTTTTCCACCCATATGAGAATAAGCACCAAATACTTCATCATCAGTTTTTTCTAAAACTGTATATCTTCTAAAGCTTAATTTTTCACCAATTTTACCACTCTTTTCAGCAATAACAGTAGCTAAATCTTTACCATCTACATCTAATGCTAAAGCAGCATCTAAATCAGCAGGATTATTAGCTACAACTGTAGCACCAACTAATTTTACCAATTCTTGGAATTCAGCATTTTTTGCAACGAAGTCAGTTTCAGAGTTAACTTCAACTAATGCAGCTTTATTTCCATCAACAACGAAAGCAGTTAAACCTTCAGCAGCGATTCTATCAGCTTTTTTTGCAGCTTTTGCAATACCTTTTTCTCTTAACCAGTCGAATGATGCTTCGATATCACCGTTACAAGCTTCTAATGCCTTTTTGCAATCCATCATTCCAGCACCAGTTTTTTCACGTAATTCTTTTACTAATTTTGCACTAATAGCCATTTTTATTTCCTCCTATATTTTTAAAAAAAGGGAAGCATCAGCTTCCCTCATTTAACTTAGATTAAGCTTCAGTTTTTGTTCCTTCTTCAGCATTTCTGTTTTTTCTTGGTCCTTTGTTTTTATATCTAGGACCTTTATTTTTGTTTACTTCAACACTAGCAACAGCATCATTCATAGATACTTCTTTGTCATCTTCATCTTTAACATAAGCTACTGTTAAAGGTTCACCTTTAGCTTCGCAAATAGCATCAGCCATAGCTGCAACAATTAATTTAACAGCTCTGATTGCATCATCATTAGCAGGGATTACATAATCCACTTCATCAGGATCACAGTTAGTATCAACAATACCAAATACAGGAATACCTAAGATTTTAGCTTCAGCAACAGCGTTGTGTTCAACTTTTGGATCAACTACGAAGATTGCATTAGGTAATCTTCTCATTTCCTTGATTCCACCTAAGTTCTTTTCTAACTTAGCTTGTTCTTTTTTCATTAAGATGACTTCTTTCTTAGTGAATAAATCGAAAGTTCCATCTTCTTCCATTTTTTCTAATTCTTTTAATCTTTTAATTCTCTTTTGAATAGTTTTGAAGTTTGTTAAAGTTCCACCTAACCAACGAGAATTTACGTAGTAACTTCCAGATCTGATTGCTTCTTCTTGAACAGCTTCTTGAGCTTGTTTCTTAGTTCCTACGAATAATACTTTTCCACCTTTTGCAACGATATCCATTAATGCTGTATAAGCTTCATCTAATTTATCAGATGATTTCTTTAAGTCAATAATGTAGATACCATTTCTTGCTGTAAAGATGTATGGAGCCATTTTAGGATTCCATCTTTTTGTTTGATGTCCAAAATGAACACCAACTTCTAATAATTTTTTCATTGAAATTACTGCCATGTAACTTCTTCCTCCTTTTTGTTTTTTTCCTCCATTACTTCCAACATTTTACACCTTTTAGGCACACGTAAAATGAATCCATAATGTGTGTATTTTTAATACCTTGCTAATAATATCACATTTTTAATATCATGACAAGCTAAAAATATCTATTTTTCAACTCTTCTGATTCAAATATGATAATGTCTTAAGTAAACCAAGTTGATTATGTCTCAACTCGTTGAGACATAATCAATTCACAT
>JAXJVS010000119.1:0-1517 GCA_036308445.1 Bacilli bacterium
GATTAACAGTCAGCTGCTCTACCGCTGAGCTATAGAGGAATTATGAAGTATTAAAATACTTCGTTATCTAAGTCTTTTATCAACTCTTGTACAATTTTCATTACGACTTCCAAAATTCTCGGTTAATGCGTGACAATTTGGACATAATAATTGAAGATTTTCTTCAGAGTTATTTTGACAATTACCATCAATATGATGTATCTATAAAGGAATTAAATTAGTATAAGGATTAATCAAATTCCATCCGCATAATTCACAAGAATTGTTATGTTTTTCAAATAAATATCGACGTACATAATTAGACACATCATCTTTTCCTTTTGTGCCCGATTCTAATCCTTGTTTCCAGCGATTTATATATTGTTTATACTCATAATCACATTTACATTGATTATTACAATACTTATTACCTTTAACGATTTCCTGACCACAATTTAAACAAAAATGTTTTTCTTGTTTTACATTCTGTTTAAAATGTTCTATAGAAATATTATTATCTATTATAAATCGTTTTAAAGTACTTTGATTCCCTCCGTTTTTATTTACTTCCAATCTTTTAAATACTTCTGAATAAGACTTTGATTCCGAAATAGCCTAAATAATTTCTTCTTTTGTAATTTGTGATAAAGTTCTCATAAATTGTTTACTATTTTTTGTACTATTATTAATAATAACATTAGGCGGAGAGAATAGTACAACTCTCCTTAACAAAGTTGCGATCTTTGCTTAGCCTAACATTTATTATAGTGCGGGATAACAGACTCAAACTGTCTCCTCAACCTTGGAAGGGTTTTATGCTATCATTGACACCAATCCCGCAAGATCGCTACTGAGCTTTTACACTCAGTAGCTTTCAATTTCATACAAGTATGAAAATAGTTAACTTCGATTGAGTAATTCAATTATAATCGTATTTCATGAATTACAAAGTTAATAAATGTTAAATACTTTCACGTTCAATTTCTGTCTTGATTTTCTCAATGGCGATACTGAACGGATTACCCTTAATCTTGTTCAACAGATCAGTTTCTGGAGTAGAAGTGAACGCTTCAGGTACACGTACCTTCTTCTTACCCTTAACAACTTCTTTCCATGACGTTACTTCTGTTCGTTCCAGCTTGTATACACTGTCATTCTTGTCTACATACACGAGGTAGAATCTTCCTTGGTACTTGAAGTGTTCTACTCGTTTAAATGACTTAGTAACGTTGTGGAAATTCACAGTAATTACACGTCTACCTTTTGCGTTATACTTTTCAATATACTGTACCATGTTGGTACTCCGCCCAGCACGGAGATTCAATTTAACACTGGGAGAATTACGGTACTATTCACCGCCAGTCATTCTTTTTTAATCAGATGCTACTGCTCTTCACACCTTGCTTACGCAAAAAGAATAAAAGATTAATAGAAATAGTGACCAAATGTTTTGTAATTGATGACTTTGTCTTCAATATCAACTCTCATTCCGAACTGGTCTCTTACCGAATGTTGAGTATAAACTACCTGCTGAGTTA
>JAXJVS010000120.1:0-9229 GCA_036308445.1 Bacilli bacterium
GGCTCTATAAAATTATAACCAGAGAAAAATCTCTGGTTATTTTTTAAATAATGATGTATATGATTTAAAGTTTCTTATTAATTTATATAATACAATAAAGTAAATAAAAACTAATGCCAGTATAATTAATATATTAATTAAAATATAATATCCATTAAAATCAAAAGGTAATAAATAATTCTTTAAAAAAGATGAATTAATAATAAATATAGTTAAAGAAACAAAGATAAATAAATTAATAATACTACTATAAATTAAATACTTTTTAGTATATATTTTTTTCGACATATCTATACCATAATCAACAATAACCATGAGTATAAATGGCTGAAAGAAATATGTCATTAAATGAATCATCTGATAAGAAGAATTTTGAACAATAGTAATCAACGGTGATGCAAATACGAATCCATAAATACTGAAATATATAATAAACCCAATAAACAAGTAAGTATTAATTCGATGATCTGGATAATGAGATTGATGGGGTAAACGATTTAATTGTTTTATAGTCCAAGTTAGTTCTTCCTGTTGAGTTGCTGGATTCTTTTTATCTTCTACAATTAAAGATATAAAACTAAAAATAAAAATAATAGTCATGATTAAAAAAGGATGACTTAAAGTCCAAGTAATATAACCTGATTGATCAATAGTAGAAACAACCTCATGGGTACTAAAAAAAGGTAAACAATTAAATTGATGTAAATAATATAATGTAGAAAAAAATAAATAAATACCAGAAATAATAAATAATCTTTTTTCTACTTTAGATACAATCTCTCGATTAAAAGAATGATTAAGAAAAGATCTATAGCCATAACTTAATGCAACACTTTTAGGATGACCAAATTTGATTAATAATTTTTCTAGGTCATCATATTGTGAAGCTAGTGATTGAAGTTGTTTTTTTAAATTGTGATAAACTTTCTTTTTTTTGTTTCCATAAAAGTAGGAACAGACTGCTCCTAAATATCTTTCTAGTAGGTCATTCATATATCCTCACCTCTTAATTCATTTTAACATGGTAATGTAAAATAATTGTGTACTTCTTGTAGAATAATTATAAAAATTGAGTATAATGAGAAACTAAGGAGTGAATAAAATGATAGTTAATGAAGTGGAAGTCAAAAGATTATTAGAAGATGTAAAACCTGCTAAATTAGTAGCAGCTACTAAATATGTAGATGAAAAAGAAATTGAAAAGTTAGAAGAGTTGGGATGCTTAATCTATGGTGAAAATAGGGTACAAGCATTTTTAGATAAATATGAAAAGTATCAAGGTAAAGGTATATGGCATTTTATTGGTACTTTACAAAGTAATAAAGTAAAATATATCATTGATAAAGTTGAATTAATTCATTCTATTAATACTTTAAAACTTATTAAAGAAGTAGAAAAACAAGCAAGTAAAATAAAGAAAAATATTCATGTTTTATTAGAAGTTAATATCGCAGATGAAGATAGTAAACAGGGTTTTGATAAGGAAGAAATAAGAGTTGCGATGGATTTAATTAAAGAATGTCCACATATAATAGTAGATGGATTAATGATGATGGCTCCAAATATTGAACCTGAAGAAACAAGAATATATTTTAAGAAAACAAAAGAATTATTATTAGAATTAAAAGAACAATATCCTATGTATCCATTAAAAGAACTATCTATGGGAATGAGTAATGATTACAAAGTTGCTCTAGAAGAAGGAGCAACTATGGTTAGAATAGGTAGTGCATTGTTTAAAGACTAAAAGGTGAGATTTCTCACCTTTTTTAGTCACACATAATTTTAATGATTTCTTTATCAGTTTCTTTCATACCTTGACTGCCTAATCTACTAATATTTTTAATTGTATTTTCTACTCCTTTAGAAACAATACCATCTCCACCTTTAAATTCATAACCATTTTGATACATATAATATCCTAATATACCAGCATCCACGCTAGATGCTATTTTAGCAGCACATGAAGGTTTAGCACCATCACATACAATTCCTGAAACAATAGCTAATGCATTAACCATTGTATGGGCAATAGTTTTATAATCACCACCTAATAGATAAGCAATTCCACAACCAGCACCAACCCCTGCGCTAACAGCACCACAATATGCAGATAGTCTACCTATACCAGTTTTTTGATGTATAGTACATAGATTCGATATAACCAATGAACGATATAACAAATCATCGCATACATTATTTTCTAAAGCATAAATAATAACTGGTAAAGAAGCAGTTATACCTTGATTACCACTACCAGAATTAATAACAACAGGCATTTCACATCCACTCATTCTAGCATCACTACCAGCTGCTGCATAAGCCTTAGCTTTTGTTTTTACATCATCACCATAGACCTTAAGAAGAGTGCTACCAATATTAGCTCCCCAGTTATTTTTTAATCCTTCTTTTGCGATACTCATATTGTATTCTATCTGTCTAGAGATAATATCATTAATATCATCTATTTGTACAATATTTGCGAATTCATATATATCCTTCACATTAAGAAGAGATCTATCTGCAAGAGCATCATTTTGTGATGAAATAACACCATCCTGATATAAAATTTCACCATCTTTAGCTATAAGAATAATATGTGTATGATATCCAGTAATTTGCACTTTAGCTTTATGACTATCACTTAATATAGTAACAATTATATCTAATGCAAATGAGCTGTCTAATGCTTTGACAGTAATAGGTATAGTATCTAAAAGATGTCTCATCTCTTCTTTTTGTTTTTCTGTTACTATACTTATGACTTCTAATATTTTATCACTCTGACCTGCAACTATACCTGCAACAACGCTTGCTTCAATACCTTTTAAACCTCCAGTATTAGGTACAATAACACTTTTTACATTTTTTATAATATTTCCACTTACTTCTACTTTTATTTCTTTAATATTATCATCTATTAAATCTTTACACTTACTAGCACAATACGCTAATGCAATAGGTTCAGTACATCCCATTGCTGGAACAAGTTCTTCTTTTAATATCTGACAATATGTTTTATATATATTTTGATTCATGCTACCTACCTTTCAATAAAGAATAAGCAATAGATGCCATTATTCTTGGACCTTTCTCTAAAATATCTTCATTAAAATCAAATGAAGCATTATGCGGAGATGCTTTTACATCAGTTAATAACTTTAAATAAGTTGCTTTTCCACCATGAGATTGAACTCTTTCCATCA
Source organism: Bacilli bacterium (assembly GCA_036308445.1). Taxonomy (GTDB): domain Bacteria; phylum Bacillota_I; class Bacilli_A; order Erysipelotrichales; family Coprobacillaceae; genus MGBC113645. The sequence goes on from JAXJVS010000120.1 coordinate 3,207, forward strand.
TATAAGAAAAATCATCACTACCACCTAAAGGACTTAAATTAGTAGGTGGAATTTTTATATCATTAAGATTCTTTTTTATAATGCTTCTAATTTTGTTCATAAATTCATCGTCACAATTTAAAGCATAGGCTTTACCCATTTCTCTAACTTCTACTGCTGTATCCTGCATTAGAGCAGACGCATTAATTATATCTAATGCATGTATTTCCATATATCGATTAAGTTCTGTTGTAACACCTCTTACTTCAACTTCAAGCATTGCAGTTTCAGGTATAACATTTCTACCTGTTCCAGCATGAACACAACCGATATTAACACGGGTTTGACCATCACTATTTCTAGGAATAGCATGTAGATTTAATATACAATTCGCAGCAGATAATACTGCATTTTTGCCATATTGTGGTGATTCAGCAGCGTGAGTAGCAACACCATGATAAATAACATCTAGTTTAGTTGTTGCAAAAGATTCATTCATACCAAAAAATAAATCATAATCTTGAACTCTTGGCATAATATGAGCAGCATAGATATAATCTACATCATCTAGTATTCCACTTTCAGCAATACTTCTAGCCCCTCTCACCCCTTCTTCCGCAGGCTGAAATATAAGTTTAACTGTACCACGAAGATATTTCTTTATATCCATTAATATTTTTGCGACAGTTAAACCAATAGAAGCATGGCCATCATGACCACAGGCATGCATTGCTTCTTTATTACAAGAGCTAAATTCTTTTTTACTAGGTAAGTGACTTTCATTACTATCTTCGATAATACCTAAAGCATCAATATCAAAACGAATTGCAATTATTGGTCCTTCTCCATTTCTTAAAATGCCAACAACCCCTGTAAATCCATCTCTTACTTTTTCAACATACTCTTCATCAGCACCTTGTTTAACTGCTCTAATATATGTTAAATCTAATATTTTTTGAGGAGGAAGACCCATTCTAGCATCTGCTTTCATGACTTCTTTACCGGCTAATACTTCATATCCTAATTTTTCTAATTTTCTAGCAATAATTGAAGCAGTTCTTAATTCTAACCATCCTCTTTCAGCATATTGATGAAAATCCCTTCTATTGTTGATAGTTTCCCCATGATATTTTTCTGCAAGCTCTTTAATTATCTGATACATAAAAATCTCCCCTTTGTATTATTTTAACAATTCTAATCTTTAACATCAATTTATTATGTGAAAGAGCGTAAAAAAAATTGACAAACATTGTCAATTATTCTAAAATGCTCATAGTGTGAGGGAAAATAAAAAATGGATTATTCAAAAGGTGCAGAAGAACTATTAAAATACTTAATAGAATCAGAAAGAAATGGATACATTATTCAAGGTAATATTTCTGAAATTGCGAAAGGAGAAATTGCAGTTATTAATTTCTTGAGAGTTGAAGGTGATGGTGTAACACCAGCTAGAATAAGTCAAGAATTTAATATAAATACATCAAGAGTAGCTGCAATATTAAATTCCTTGTCTAAAAAAGGATATATTGAAAGAAAAGCAAATCCAAATGATAAAAGAAAAACTAATGTTTACATTACTGATCAAGGAAGAGAATATGGGAAATGTAAGAAAGATGATATTCTTGAAAAGTTATCTCGAACATTAGAACTTTTAGGTGATGATGATGCAAAAGAATATATTCGTATTATGGGAAAAATCAAAAATATTATCTTTGAAGAACAAATGAAACGTTAGGTTCATATTTGTAATGTATTTCTGTGTATATAGATGGGAAATATTGTAAAAGAAGAGGAGAGCTTTATGAAGTATTATTTAGGTGTTGATGTAGGTTCAACAACAGTAAAAGCTTATTTGACTGATAAGATGAATAAATGTTTATTCTCTCGTTATGTAAGACATAACTCTGATGTTAGAGCTACAATTTTAGATTTATTGAAAGAAATCAAAAATAAGTTTAATGATATCGATATTCACTCAGTAATGACTGGTTCAGGAGGATTATCAATTTCAGAAAAATTAGGAATTAAGTTTGTACAAGAAGTTATTGCTTGTACAAAGACTATAGAAACATATATTCCCGAAACTGATGTTGCGATTGAATTAGGTGGAGAAGATGCTAAAATTACTTATTTTGAAGGAACATTAGAACAAAGAATGAATGGAACTTGTGCTGGTGGTACGGGTGCTTTTATTGATCAAATGGCAACTTTATTACAAACTGATGCTAGTGGATTAAATGAATTAGCTAAAAATCATCAAACAATTTATCCAATTGCATCTCGTTGTGGAGTATTTGCGAAAACTGATATTCAGCCATTAATTAATGATGGAGCTAGAAAAGAAGATATTGCAGCTTCTATATTTCAGGCTGTAGTTAATCAGACAATTAGTGGACTTGCCTGTGGTAAACCAATAAGAGGGAAGGTTGCATTTTTAGGTGGTCCATTATATTTCTTAGAAGAGTTAAGAAATCGTTTTATTGAAACATTAAGTTTAAAAGATAATGAAATCATCTTTCCAGAGAATCCACAATTGTTTGTGGCTATGGGAGCTTGTTTATATGCTCAGGAAGAAGAACAATCTCAGTTATTAAGTGAATTGATTCAAGTATTAGAAAATCAACAAGGTCAAAGTAGTGAATTAACTCATACTTTAGAACCATTATTTAATAATCAAGAAGAATTAGATGAGTTTAGAAAGAGACATTATAAAAATAAAACTAAGAAAAGAGATTTAAAATTATATCAAGGTGATGTTTATTTAGGTATTGATGTTGGTTCTACAACATCTAAAGTTATCTTAACTGATAAAGACGGAGCTATTTTATATTCTTTCTATAATTCTAATGAAGGAAATCCATTACAATTAATTATTAAGATATTAAAAGATATATATAAACTTTTACCTGCAGGAGCTAAGATTAAAAAAGCAGGGGTAACTGGATATGGGGAAGCTTTAATAAAAGCTGCTTTAAAAGTAGATTATGGTGAAGTAGAAACAATTGCGCACTATAGAGCTGCTAAACACTTTGTACCTAATGTTAATTTTATCTTAGATATTGGTGGTCAGGATATGAAAGCTATCACTATTGAAGATGGCGTTATTCAAGATATTACTTTAAATGAAGCATGTTCTTCAGGGTGTGGATCTTTCTTAGAAACATTTGCACATTCATTAGGATATAAGATTGAAGATTTTGCTAATAGTGCATTACTTGCGAAAACTCCTATTGACTTGGGTAGTCGCTGTACTGTATTTATGAATTCTAAAGTTAAACAGGCACAAAAAGAAGGTGCAAGCTTAGAAGATATTTCTGCAGGTTTATCATATTCTGTTATTAAGAATGCTTTATATAAAGTTATTAAATTAAGATCTAAAGATAGTATTGGTAAGAATGTTGTTGTACAAGGTGGTACTTTCTATAATGAAGCAGTACTAAGAGCATTTGAAAAAGAGTCTGGTATAGAAGCTGTACGTCCTGATATTGCAGGTTTAATGGGAGCTTATGGTATGGCTAGACTTGCTCAAGAGAAAGATGATGGTAGCGAAACAACATTGTTAACATTAGAAGAATTAGAAAACTTAACATATGAAAGTACAATGAGAAACTGTGAAAAATGTACAAATCATTGTATGTTAACTGTTACATCATTTAATGATGGTAGAGAATATATTAGTGGTAATAGATGTGAAAGAGGAGCTGGACTTCCTTTAAAATCTAAATCTTTACCGAACTTATTTGATTATAAATATAAAAGAGTATTTAACTATCGTTCATTAGCTTCAGAAGATGCAAGCAGAGGAATTATTGGGATTCCTAGAGTATTGAATATGTATGAAAATTATCCTTTCTGGCATACATTCTTTACTGAATTAAAGTTTAGAGTTGTCTTATCTCAAAGATCTTCTAAAGCAGTATATGAAATGGGGATTGAGTCTATTCCTAGTGAAAGTGCTTGTTATCCTGCAAAGATTAGTCATGGACATATTGAAAGTTTAATTAGACGTGGTATAAAAACTATTTTTTATCCTTCAGTTGTTTTTGAAAGAAAGGAATTTGAAGATCAAGGAAATCATTTTAACTGTCCTGTTGTTCAAAGTTATCCTGAAGTGATTAAAAATAATGTTGATACTTTAGAGACAGAAAAGATTAAATTTATTAATCCATTTGTATCTTTAAATAATCCTAAAACAATGTTTAGTAATTTAAAAGAAGCATTTAAAGAATACAGTATTAGTGATGAAGAATTAAAAAATGCAATTGAAAACGCATATAAAGAATTAGATAAATGTAGAGATGATATTAGAAACCAAGGAGAAATTGCTTTAAATTATATTAAAGAAAATCATTTAAAAGGTATTGTTCTTGCAGGTAGACCATATCATGTTGATCCAGAAATTAATCATGGTATTGCTGATTTGATTACAAGTGAAGGATTTGTAGTATTAACCGAAGATAGTATTGCATATAAGAATGAAGAAAAACTTGAATTAAGAGTTGTCGATCAATGGACATATCATTCTCGTTTATATCGTGCTGCAGCATTTGTATCTACTAGAGAAGATTTAGAATTAATTCAATTAACATCATTTGGCTGTGGATTAGATGCTGTTACTGCGGATCAGGTATCAGAAATATTAAAAGCAAGACATAAGATTTATACTTTAATTAAGATTGATGAAGGAAGTAACTTAGGAGCTATTCGTATTAGAATTCGTTCTTTAAAAGCAACAGTAGAAAAAAGAAATGATCCTATTAATTTAAGTTTAAAATATGAACCAACAAAAGTACCTTTCACAAAACAAATGAAAGAAGACAGATATACAATTATATGTCCTCAAATGTCACCAATTCATTTCCAGTTTGTAGAAACTGCAATGAGAGCTTCAGGATATAATTTTGTGGTATTACCTTCTGTAGATAAAGATGCTGTTGAACAAGGATTAAAATATGTTAATAATGATGCATGTTATCCTAGTATTTTAGTTGTTGGTCAAATGATGAATGCTTTAAATAGTGGTAAATATGATTTAAATAAAACAGCATTAATTATTTCTCAAACTGGTGGAGGATGTCGAGCAACTAACTATATAGCATTTATTAGAAAAGCCTTAAAAGATGCAGGAATGGAACAAGTTCCTGTTATATCTGCAAATCTTTCAGGGTTAGAATCTAACCCAGGTTTTAAATTAACTTTAGGACTAGCAAAGAAAACTATCATTGGGGCAATGTATGGAGACTTATTTATGAGAGTTCTATATAGAGTAAGACCTTATGAAAAAGTAAAAGGTTCAGCAAATAAGTTATATGCATCTTGGGTAGATAAATGTCAAGAGAATGTTAGAAATGGAAACATGAAAGAATTCAAGAAGAATGTTTATGCAATAGTAAAAGATTTTGATGAATTACCAATCTTAGATATTAAAAAACCTAGAGTGGGATTAGTAGGAGAAATCTTAGTTAAATTCCATCCAACTGCTAATAATGAGATTGTAAATATTATTGAAGAAGAAGGTGGAGAAGCAGTCATGCCTGATCTCATTGATTTCTTCCAATATTGTTTCTATAATAATAGATTTAAACAAGAACACTTTGAAACATCAAAGAAAGCAAGAATGTTAACAGACTTAGGTATTAACTTTATAGATTACTTAAGAAAAGACATGTTTAAAGCATTAGAAGCATCTCAAAGATTTGTACCTCCACATAAGATTGATCATATTGCGAAAATGGCAAGTGAAATCGTATCTGTAGGTAACCAGACTGGAGAAGGATGGTTCTTAACTGGTGAAATGGTTGGTTTAATTGAAGATGGTTCTCCTAACATAGTATGTATGCAACCATTTGCATGTTTACCTAACCATGTTACTGGAAAAGGGGTTATTAAAGCTATAAGAAAGAAATATCCAGAAAGTAATATTGTAGCAGTAGATTATGATCCAGGTGCTAGTGAAGTTAACCAGTTAAATAGAATTAAACTTATGTTATCTACTGCATTTAAAAATATAGAGAAATAAAAAAATCATCCTTGAGATTCTGAAC
>JAXJVS010000121.1:0-1868 GCA_036308445.1 Bacilli bacterium
CAATTCAAGAAGAAACTTCTACAGTAAATACAAAAAGTGAAAATGGTGTATTAAATTATTTAGGAAGTTACTCTACAGGAGCAACTAATGAAGATGGTGGAGTTGCAGAGATTGTGAAATACAATACTGACAACAAGAAAATGTACTTAGTTAGCGGTCAATTCCAAAGTGTTGATATTGTTTCTTTAGAAAGTACTGTAACCGATAAAGAAAATGAATACAAATTAGAAAAAAGATTAGATATTCACGCTCTTGCAAAAGAACATAATTTTACTTGTAGTGATATTACTAGTGTTGATATTAATACTAAATTAGATATTATTGGTATTGCAGTTCAAGGTGAAAAGTATACAGATAATGGTTCAATCGTATTATTTGATTATGATGGAAATTATTTATGTCATTTTGAAGCTGGTGTTCAACCTGATATGATTACTTTTACTAAGGATGGAAAATATGCTTTAACTGCAAATGAAGGAGAACCTAGAGAAGGATATGATAATGGAGCGGACCCAAAAGGCTCTATAACTGTATTAACTTTAAATAACAATATTACAAGCAGTACAGTTCATACTTATGATTTTAGTAAATTTGATAATCAAAGAAAAGACTTAATTAATGATGGAGTTATTTTGAAAAAGAATACTGCACCATCATTAGATCTAGAGCCTGAATATATTGCAGTAACAGAGGATTCTCAATATGCTTATGTTTCTTTACAAGAAGCTAATAGTATTGCAACATTTAATCTTTCAACTATGGAATGGGAATCTATTAAAGGATTAGGATTTAAAGATCATAATGCTGAAGGAAATGAATTAGATTTAAACAAAAATAGTAAAATCAATATTCAAAAAGAAAATGTTTATGGTGTATATATGCCTGATGGTCTTGCTAGTATGACTATTGATGGTGTAAATTATATCCTTACTCCTAATGAAGGTGATGCTAGAGAATGGGAAGAATACACTGATATTAAAGAAGATACAATCAATGGTTCTACGAAAAAGGTTGAATTACTAGATAATAATGAGTTTGATGGTTTAGATTCTAATAAAACTTATACTTTTGGTGGTAGATCTTTCTCAATCTTTAGAGCAGATGATATGAGCTTAGTTTATGATAGTGGTTCTGATTTTGAAAGAAAGGTTGCTGAATTATATCCAACAATCTTTAATTCTAATCATAAAGAATTAGAAATAGATGGTAGAAGTAATAAAAAAGGTATTGAACCTGAAGATGTAAAAACATTAATTATTGGTAATAAAACTTATGCATTTATTGGTTTAGAACGTGCTGGTGGATTAATGATGTATGACGTTTCTAACCCAAGTAACTCTAAGTATGTAGATTATTTAAATATTAGAAATATGACAAATGGTGAAATTAATAATGGTAGTGATTTAGGTGCTGAAGGTATAAGTGTTATTGAAGCTAAAGATAGTCCTAATGGTTATCCTATGGTATTAGTTGCTAATGAGGTTTCTGGTACTGTATCAGTTATGTATATTAATGAAGGATATATGAGTAAAATAGAACGAGCAGCAGCTAAATTAAATGACAAGATTAAAGGTATGGATACTACAATCAATGATAACAATAAAGAAGATATTGTAATTCTTATTGCAGAATATGATAATTGTTCTGATGAAGTTAAAGCATTAATTAGCAGTGATAATGTTAAAAAAATAGAATCTTGGAAAAAACAGTTGAAACCTGTAGTAAATAAAAATGATAAAATTGAAAATAAAGATAATGTAGATATCAAAGAAGAAGATAATAATCAAAATACTGATACAAGTATCAAAGATACTTCTAACAGTACTAATAAAAACACTTCTACTCAAGTAGATACCAGCGATCAAACA
>JAXJVS010000122.1:0-102456 GCA_036308445.1 Bacilli bacterium
CATCACTGATTATAATTAATTTTGGACATAACATATAACCTCTTTTCTTTTATGGGTGGTACTTTAATTGTAAAATGAAGTTATAGTTATGTCTATTTTTATATTAAAAAAACCGGAAGATTATTTTGATTAAATCCTCCAGTTAAATTATAGAGCCAAAAGAGGGATGTAAATCCTTCTTTTTTTTATTTTTCCGCCATGAGAGACTTTACTCTTTTTGTGTTTGTAAAGTTCAGTTTTGCGACTTTATTTAGCATCTTTGGACCATACTTGCTTGCTATCGAAACAGCAATATTATCTACATTAGCACTTGTCCCACGACATAAATTCATTTTTAAACTTTTAGACATATTTGCAAAATATTGTAAATATGCATATTTAGAAAGAATTTCGGCTGCTAATACTGCCATATAATGATCTTGCGCGTTAGATTCAAACATTAAGTCTTTTACAACAATGACTTCATTTTTTAAATAATTAAAATATGTTTTTGGTGATACAAACTGTGTAATGACCTTAATCTTGACGTTCTGTTTAACTTTTTGCATCACATTAACAATAGCCTGATTATATAGTTTAGCTTTGATGTTAGCTTGATTTAGACCTTCCTGTACCATTTTATTGTAATGAGAATTGTCTAAAATGAGTAAACTATATACAAGGCGATCTTTTAGAATTTTAGCATATTGAACGATTTCTTGAGTTGATAAATCTTCAACTTTGCCAATTTTCAATTCTTTAATCCATGCTACATCTTCATCACTTACGTAGCATGAAACAACACATATAGGTCCTAAATAGTCGGCTGATCCTGTTTCAGCTGAGCCAATATGATGCAACGAACATACATCATCCATCTGATCTAATGATTCCAATTTCTTTTTGATTTTTTTAGACCAATGCTGCGCTTCTCTTAAAGCATTTTGGCCAGTCAACTCAACTGTCCCATCAGCTTTTACACTGATATCACATCCAATTGTATGTGCTTTAAATAAAAGAGTTGTGTCATCACATGGAACCATCTGACTGTCATAATACTTCTTCATCTTTTCTAGAGTATTTTCGTTTACTTTTAGTACTATTGGTTCCATTTTTTATCACCTCTATAATATTCTAACATATTTTTTATAATTTTGACAGTATATTTTTCATTTGTTATAATAATATTCGGTGATATTATGAATTTTATATTGAATTCTTTTTTTATTGATGTTATATTTTTATGTTTTTGTTTTTTATTTTCTATTGTAGGTTATTTTAAAGGTTTTATTAAAAGAGCCTATGATTTTCTTGGAACAATTTTAGCAATCTTATTTTCATATTGTTTATGCGATACTGTTTCTCAGCTTTTTGATTTTGTTCCAGATAATGAATTGATTCAAAATAATATTTTTATGCCAATATTAAATAAGATAATAACTTTTATTGTTTTGTTTATTATATTTTGGACATTAAAAAAGATATTAGGTTTCATTATAAAGCCTTTACTACAAGGAATTGTTTCTTTTTTGAGTTTAACTGATTTTATAAATAAATTGTTAGGTTTTATGTTCAGTTTCATTGAAGCATTGGTTATTTCATATATTATATTCATTTTTATGATGACACCTTTAGTTGATAATGGGTATAATCTAATCAACAATACAATTCTTGCAAAAAGAGTATTAGAAATCGTTCCTGAAGTTTCATCTGAAATTGCAGATTGGAGTCAAGATTATGTTTATTTATTAGATAATTCTATTGATCTAGATAATCAAGAGACTATTGAATTTTTAATTAAAACTTATCAATTAAATTTATTAACAGATGAACAGATGAAGCAATTAATTGAAAATGATTTAAAAGAATATTTAATGAATGATTCTTTAAAATTACAGCAATGGCAAAGAGATATTTTAATCCAATTGATTGATCAAACCAATTTAACTGATAATGAAAAACTAAGAATGAAAAATAAAGTGAGTGAGTGAAATGAAAACAAATTTTGAAACATTAGAATTAAATACAATTCAAATACAATTAAATAATTATTGTGCTTCTACTCTTGCTAAAAATAAAATAAAGCATTTATCTATATATAAAGATAAAGAAAAACTGGAAAATGAGTTATTAAAAGTTAAAGATACAATGAGATGTATTGAATATTATGGAAGATTGCCACTAGGTGGTTTAATTGATATAACTCAATTGCTAAAAAAAGCAGCTATTGACGCGGTTTTAACAGGTGAAGAATTATATCAGGTCTATAATCATTTATGCTGCATAGAAAATGTTAATCAATATCATGAAACAATAGAGTTTGATGTACATTATATTGAGGAATTATTTACTGGATTAATGATGCATCATGGATTATATCAACAAATAAAAAAATGTATCTTACCTGATGGGACAGTTAGTGATCATGCTAGTGAAACATTATATAAAATAAGAAAAGAAATGAATTCGACACAATACAGAATTAGAAAGAAAATGGAAAGTATTATTAAAGAATCTAAAGATTCATTGTCTATTGATACATTAACAACGAGAAATGATCGATTAGTATTACCTGTCAAAGCTGGGTATAAGAATCAATTTGGTGGTTTAGTTCATGCTCATAGTGCTACAGGTCAGACAGTATATATTGAACCAGAAGCGGTTATGTCAATGAATAATCGAATGAATGAATTAAAGATAGAGGAACAAGAAGAAATTAATAGAATTTTAACTCAATTATCAAATATGGTAAAATCTTTTAATGTTCAGTTTGAGTTTAATCAAAGATTCTTAGGAGAATTAGATTTTTTATTTGCGAAAGGACAGTTTGGGGTTTATTATCATTGCTGTATTGCTGAAATAGATGATGAATTTGAAAGGTTTTATATCCAGGATGCAAGACATCCTTTGATTGATCAAAGTCAAGTTGTTGCTAATACAATATTATTAAATGAGCAGAAAATGTTATTGATTACTGGGTCTAATACCGGGGGAAAGAGTGTTTTATTAAAAACAGCTGGATTATTGTCTTTAATGACTTTATGTGGTTTACCGATACCTGCAAATCAGGCAATGATTCCTTTTTTTGATGATGTGCTTGTAGATTTAGGGGATGAGCAATCAATAGAGCAGTCTTTATCGACATTTTCGAGTCATATGAAGAAAATGATTCACATTTTAGAAACATCAACTCATCAAAGCTTAATTATTGTTGATGAAATTGGTTCAGGAACTGATCCTGATGAAGGTGAAAGCTTAGCTCAAGCTATTTTACAACAATTATTGAAAAAAGATTGCTTTGTGTTATCATCAACTCATTTTGGTGGATTAAAGGCTTTCGCTAAAGCTAATGAGAAGATTGCTGTAGGGTCTGTTTCTTTTGATCATGATTCATTAAAACCTACATATCATCTTCAAATGGATATGGTAGGACAATCTTATGCATTTGAAATTGCTTTAAGATTAGGTTTGAATCAGAAAATTGTAGATCAGGCTATTTTAGTTAAAAAAGAAAAAATGACTGAAGCAGAAATTTTGTTAGAAAAATTAGAAAAAGAAAAAGAAATTATTTTACAAAAAGAAGAGAAACTAAATGAAGTATTAAAAGAAAATAAGAAATTAAATGATAAATATAATCATCGTCTTGAAGTGCTGGAAAAACAAAAGGAAAGAATGTTAGAAGAAGCAAAATTAGAGGCAAATTTAATTATTGATGAAACAAAAGAAAAAATAGATGTTATAGTTAATGACTTAAAGAAGTCATCATTAAAAGATCATCAGATTATTGATGCTAAAACACAAATAAAGCAAATGAAATATATTGATGAAAAAGATAATTTTAAACAAGATCATGATTTACAGGTAGGGGATCATGTTAGAGTCATGAAGATGAACAGAGAAGGCGAAGTTGTAGAAATATTAAATAAGAATATGATAATGGTAGATTTATCTGGATTGAAAATTAAGCTTCATGAAGATGAAGTTCAATACATGCATCCAAAAACAAAGATTAAGAAAGTGGAAGCAGGTAAAAAGACAATTTCTATGAAAAAAACATCTTCGTATGAATTAAATGTTATTGGAAAAAGATATGAAGAAGCTATGGCCATTGTTGATAAGTTTTTAGATGATGCTATTGTTTTAGGGTATCCTCATGTTCGTATTATTCATGGTATGGGTACAGGAGTTTTAAGGAAAGGTATAAGAAAGATGTTGGATAAAAATAAGAATGTTGTATCATATAGAGATGGCGGACCTAACGAAGGTGGTTTAGGGGCTACTTTGGTATATTTTGAAAAATGAATCAGCTTATAAAAGATAAGCTTTCTTTATTACCTTTATCTCCTGGATGCTATCTAATGAAAAATAGTAATCAACAAGTTATTTATGTAGGAAAAGCAAAAAAATTAAAAAATAGAGTAAGTTCTTATTTTACAGGAGTTCATAATTATAAAACTACGAAGTTAGTAAGTGAGATTGTTGATTTTGATTATATTGTTACTGACAGTGAAAAAGAAGCTTTGTTATTAGAGATTAATCTTATTAAAGATTATTCGCCACAATATAATATAATGTTTATGGACAATACTTATTATCCATATATACAATTAACCGAAGAAGAACATCCTCGATTAAAAATTGTAAGAAATGCAAAAGAAAAGAAACATAAACATTTTGGTCCATACCCTGATGCAACTGCTGCTAGAACAACTTTTCAGCTTCTAGGAAGGTTATATCCATTACGAAAATGTGAATCTTTACCGAAGAAACCTTGTTTATATTATTCTTTAAACCAATGTTTAGCACCATGTATTCATCGAATCGATGATGAAATTTATCAGCAGATAAAAAAAGACATCGTTAAATTTATGAAAGGTGATGTTAAAGATAAAATCAATGAACTTGAAAAGAAAATGTATGAAGCAAGTGAAAATTTAGCATTTGAACAAGCAAAAGAATATCGTGATTTAATAAGTTCTATTGAATATGTAACAGCTAAACAGCATGTTCAGTTTAATGACTCAATTGATAGAGATATATTAGGTTATTATGTTGATCATGGTTACTTGAGTATACAATTATTTTTTATGCGTTCAGGAAAATTATTGGCTAGAGATCTTAATTTAATTCCAATTAGTGATGATGTTGAGGAACACTTACAACAATTTATAGTTTCTTTTTATTCTCAAAACACATTACCTAAAGAATTATTATTACCTCAGAACATAGATAAAACTTTATTGTCAGAAGTTTTAGATTGTAAAATTCTTATTCCGCAAAAAGGAGAAAAACTATCTTTAGTACAAATGGCTTGTAAAAATGCTCAAGAATCTTTAGAAAAGAAATTTTCTTTAATGGAAAAAAATCAGAAAGCGACGATTGGTGCTATAGAAGAATTAGGAAAAATATTAAATATTCCTACTCCTCATGTTATTGAATTATTTGATAATTCTCATATTCAAGGGGCATATTCTGTAGCTGGAATGGTATGCTTTAAAGATGGAGTGCCTTCTAAAAAAGATTATCGTAAATTTAAAATCAAAACAGTTGAAGGACCAGATGATTATGCAAGTATGAGGGAAGTGGTTTATCGAAGATATTATCGTTTGTTGATGGAACAGCAGGTAATGCCTGATATGATTATTGTAGATGGTGGATTAGGACAGATTCATGCTGCTAAAGAGGTTGTTGATAGCTTGAGTTTAAATATTGTTGTTTGTGGGTTGGCTAAGGATGATAAACATTCTACTGCTATGTTGTTAGATTCTAATGGAGAAAGAGTTGAGATTCATCCAAAGAGTTCATTGTTTTTTTTACTTACTCGTATGCAAGATGAAGTTCATAGATATGCTATTAGCTTTCATAAAAATGTTAGAAATAAATCAATGGTAAATTCTATATTGGATGATGTAGAGGGGATTGGACAAAAAAGAAAGAAAGATTTATTAAAACATTTTAAGAGTTTAAAAAGAATGAAGGAAGCTTCTATTGAAGAAATTTCAGAAGTTATACCATTAAATGTTGCTAAAGAATTATATAATGTACTACATAGTGAGCACACTTCTTCTTAAATAATCATATATTATTTTAGGAGGAAATATGCATACTTTACTTACGAAAAGAGAAAAAGAAATATTTTCTTTGCTTATAAAAGACTATTCAACAAAACAGATTTCAGAAGAATTATGTATTAGTGAAAAGACGGTTAGAAATCATATTTCTAATGTTATTCAAAAATTAGGCGTTTCTTCGAGAATTCAAGCTGTTTTAGAATTGTTAAGAATGAAGGAAATTGAATTATAGCAATTTCCTTCTTGTTCTTTAAAAATACATGAAAATGTATTATAATGTATTATCGAAAGGGTGAGAACTATGGAAATCAAGAAATGGCATTTATTTGCATTTATAATTATTTTATTTGTTATTTCTTTTTTTGTAGTTAATTTAAAGTTTGACAAATTTTATCGTGTTAATGGAATCAATAATGATAATAGGGTTTTAATTGAAAATTATCTTGATGAAGAAGAACAGGAATATTTAGTAGGAAATCAAATACCTATAGAAGATTTTATTGAATATATAGAGATTATGGATTTTAAGCTTCAAAACTATCAATATTATAATTTGTTAAAAGATTCTTCACGTTATAAGCAGACTACTAAAATTATTGAAGTAGGGAATAACCTTGCTACTAGACTTGAGTTTTTATATGATGATGCTTTTTCAAAGGCGATGTTATTGGTTGAAAAAGATTTAGAAGATGCTTTTATGAATAATGAATCTTTCGATTTTCAATATATAAATGTTTATTCTTCTTTAAAGAACATATATCCTAATCAAGATTACAGTTATATAGATGACACGATAACATACATAAATAAATTAAATACTTATGGTATTAAAGGTATAGGTAATATTGATGAAACAATGCAAATGCTTTGTACGGCTTATACTAAAGAATCTTTGTCTAGTTTATTTAGTCAACCATATAACGAGAAAATAAGTATTATTTATAATCCTTATGAATTCTCAACTATTGTTAATGAATATAATTATATAGGGGAATATTCACCGAAAGATTTATTATTAACTCAAGATTTACCTAGAGTTAGATATTCTATGTATTTGCAGAAAGATGCTTATCAAGCATTAGTAAAGATGTATCGGGATTTAAGTGAATCATATGATAAATTTTTATTAGTAGAAGCTTTTGAAAGTTATGATTCTCTTTCTAAAGATGAAGATAGAAAACCAGGTTTTGAGGAAAGTCAATTAGGTTTGACTGTTAGTATTTCTCAACGAGAGTTAGCTTATAATCAGTTTGGAGAAACAGAAATGAGTGCATGGCTACAAAATCATGCTTATGAATATGGCTATGTTTTAAGAAATCCAAAAAACAAAGCATCTGTTACTAATCATTCTTATGATCCTCATATTTATAGATATGTCGGTAAAACACTTGCTAAAACTTTATATGAAAATAATTTAACATTAGAAGAATACATTGCTGGTGGTCAAACTATAGAAGAATAAAATTATAACTTAATGTTATAATCTTATTCTTTTTTTCATAGATTTTATTGAGGTGATTCTGTGAGAAGGAAAAGATATGTTATTCTTGTGTTGGTATTATGTTTATTGTTTGTTGGTGTTTATTCTTTTTTTGTGGAGGATGAGGAAAATAGTCAGTTTTATTTAAAAACTGTTGTATATAAAGATAAGGATAATATGCTTGTACCTGTTTCGATTAATTTTTATAATGAGTTAGATATCGAGGAAGAAGTATTAAATCGTATTGATATGATGAAATCAAATGAGCTAAGTTCTCAAGGACTTTATCCTTTATTTAGTGAAGAGTTAAAAGTTAATCATGTTGATTTAACTGATAGTGTTTTAACTATAGATTTTAATGATCAATTATATGCTAATGGTGATGGCTTGGATATTATTGAAGCTTTATCTTTTACTTTATGTGATTATGAAGAAGTTGAATCATTACATTTACAGATTAATGGGGAAGATATTACTAATATTCCAAATAGTGATATTTCTGTAAGTTATATACAATCATCTATTGGTTTGAATAATTTTGATGAAACTGATACTTTATTACATCATACTTATCCAGTTATGATATATCATATAAAAACAATTAATAATCGTGATTACTTTGTTCCTATCACAACAAGGATTAATGAAAAAGATACAATTTATCATCAAGTTAGTACTATTTTGAATTTAATAGATTCAGAAATTGAATGTATTGATGCTTCTTTAAATGATGGTACTCTAAAAATTACATTAGATTCTTCTATATTATTAGAAGATGGAACTATTGATAAGAATTTGTTTGATCAATTATCACTTAGTTTTTCTTCTATTGAGTCGGTAGATGAAGTCGATCTTATTGTAGATAATGAAACATTGGTTAACGAAACTGTCTCATCAATACAAATAAATTATATAAAAATATAGCTTACATCAATATATTTTGTTATAATGAATTTGGTGATGATATGAAAAAAATAGTAGTAATGTCTGATAATCATGGTTATCAAGATAAAATGGAATTAATAATGAATTTAGAAAATGATGGTGATTATTATGTTCATTGTGGAGATAGCGAAACATACAGAGAAGACGATTTAAGAGGATGGATTTGTGTTAGAGGTAATAATGACTGGTCATTAGATTTACCTAAAGAAGCTATTTTAGAAGTAGAGGGAGTTCGTATTCTTATTACACATGGACAATTCTTTGGCTATTTTAATCGTGAATTGAAAATGTTAGGTCTATTGCAAGAGAATGATTGTACTGTTTTGTTTTCTGGACATACTCATATGCCTTCGATTGTTGAGGAAGGTGAGTATACATTTATTAACCCTGGTTCTGTTTCTCTTCCTAGAGGCGGAAGTAAAGCAAGTTACGCAGTAGTTTATATTGATAATGGAAAAGTTAAAGCTGAGATTAAAGAAATCAAGAAGAAATAGGTTATCTTATTTCTTTTTTCATTTTTGTAAAAAAGTCCATTTTTTTTATAATTTTATATATAATGGTCTTGAAAGAGGGGATGATTATGTTTTTGAGTTTATTATTAATACAGCAAATTTCTAAAATGTTTATAATGATTTTTATCGGTTTTCTTGTTATAAAAATAAAGATTATGCGTGAATCAGAAAGTAAATCATTATCTACATTAATATTATATGTAATTACACCATGTGCTATTATTAATTCGTTTCAGATAGAATTAACTGAAGATAAGTTATATGGATTAGCATTAGCAGGATTTACCGCTTTAATTGTTAATGTGTTATATATTATTTTAACACATATATTATCTAAATTATTTTCTTTAACATCTATAGAGAAAGCAAGTATAATTTATTCTAATGCAGGAAATCTTATTATTCCCCTGGTTTCTTCTATATTAGGAGAGGAATGGGTTTTATATACTGCTGGATATATAGTTGTTCAAACAATTCTGCTTTGGACACATGCTAATAGTCTAGTAAGTGGTATAAAGTCTTTTTCTTTGAAGAAAATCTTTTTAAATATTAACATTATTGCTATTATTATTGGATTTACATTATTTATTACTGAGATAGAATTACCTTTTGTTTTAAATCAGGCAATTAGTAGTATTGCAGCTATGATTGGTCCTTTAGCGATGTTTATTATTGGAATGCTTATAGGTGAGATTGATTTGGAAAAGATGTTTAAAAATAAAAAAATATATTTTATCTGTTTTTTTAGATTACTTCTTTTGCCGCTAATAATAGTTTTTATGCTTGTTTTTAGTGGCTTGTTAAATTTACATAAAGATGCTTCTCAAATTTTTGTTATTACTTTGTTAGCGGCTAGCGCACCTTGTGCTGCAACAATTACTCAATTTGCTCAAGTCTATGATAAAGATGCAAATTATGCAAGTATGATTAATGTAGTAAGTGTTATTTTATGTATTATAACTATGCCTTTGATTATTATGACATATCAGTTGCTCATATAAAAAGACAGTTGAAAAACTGTCTTAATGTATGATTTTTAATGCTTTAATGATTTCAAATATAACGATTGGAGAGAATGATAAAGCAAAACCTATGATGTAATAATTTAATGGTAGTGAGACTAAACCAAAAATATACGCTAATGGTGGAATAAATAATACTGCAAATACTAAAACCAATGAAAGTAAGCAAGCTTTATTTAACATGGAGTTAGTAAATATACCAATTTTAAATAATGATTTATGTGAACGCATATTATAAGCTTGAAATACTTGTGCTAAAGACAATGTCATAAAACACATAGTTCTTCCAGCTTCAACTTGGCCTAATGTTTTGTAGCCATAGTAGAAAGCAAACAATGATATCATGCCAAATAAAATTCCTTGAAAGGCAATTTTTGCTCCTAAATGGTCAGCAAATATACTTTCATCTTTTGGACGTGGTTTGGCTTCCATGACATCATCTTCTATCTTCTCCATTCCTAATGCAATAGCTGGTAAGCTATCTGTAACTAGATTAATCCATAATAATTGCATTGATAATAAAGGTGATTGTTTAAAAATAAGCATTGCAATAAAAACAACGATGACTTCACCAATATTTGTACCTAGCAAGAAACCAACGGCTTTCTTTATATTCTGGTATATACCTCTACCTTCTTTAACGGCTTCAACAATTGTTGCAAAATTATCATCCATTAAAGTTAAATCTGCAGCTCCTTTAGCAACATCAGTACCAGTAATTCCCATCGCACAGCCAATATCACTTGCTTTTAAAGCAGGTGCATCATTAACACCGTCACCAGTCATAGAAACAATTGCATTTTGTCTTTGCCAAGCTTTTACAACACGAATCTTATCTTCTGGTGAAACACGAGCATAAACTGAAATGTTTTTAATTTTTCTGTCTAATTCATCATCACTCATTGCCTGTAATTGGTTTCCAGTTATTGCTAAATCTTCATCTTGCATAATACCTAATTGTTTTGCAATAGCACTAGCAGTAACAATATGATCTCCGGTGATCATAATTGGTTTAATACCGGCTTTGAGACAAGTTGCAACAGCATCTTTAGCTTCTTCTCTAGGAGGATCAATCATTCCAACTAATCCCATAAAAGTAAGATTGTTTTCAATGTTTTCAATTGTTAAATCTTCCGGAAATTTATCCAAATACTTATATGCTACAGCTATAACACGTAGTGCTTCTTGACTTAATTGTTCGGTGATTTTAAGTGCTTTTTCAATGTTTCCTGTGATACAACGTTTAGTAAGTTCATCACACGCTCCTTTGGTAATAACGATATATTGATTATCTTTTTTAACAATAACAGACATTAGTTTTCTATCTGAATCAAATGGTAGTTCATACTCACGGTCATATTCTTTATTTAATTCATCAATTGAAATATTGTTCTTCATTGTTGCGCTAATGATGCTAGTTTCAGTAGGGTCACCGATATGAGTTTCTTTACCATTTTCCACTGTAACACTACCATTACAGCATAATGTTCCATACTTTAACAATTCTAATGAAGAATCACAATGATGATTAGTGACATCTTCTATTTGTTTTTCTTTTTCAGTATATAGTTTAACTAAAGTCATTTTGTTTTGCGTTAATGTTCCCGTTTTATCAGAGCAAATGACACTAGTACTTCCCAATGTTTCAACGGCCGGAAGTTTCTTTACAATTGCGTTTCTCTTGGCCATCTTACCAACACCTAAAGATAAAACGATAGTTACAATAACTGGTAATCCTTCAGGAATTGCAGAAACAGCTAATGAAACAGAAGTCATAAATATTTCGATTATTGGTATATCATCAATAATACCTATAATAAATATTAATATACATACTACAATGGCCATAAAGCCTAACTTTTTACCTAATTCAGCTAATTTGATTTGTAATGGTGTTTTAGTATCTTCTTCATTGTTTAATAAACCAGCAATTTTTCCCATCTCTGTATTCATGCCAATTGCACTAACAACTGCAAAAGCAGTGCCATAAGTGATACTACAACCTGAGTAAACCATATTAATTCGATCACCAATTGGTGCATCTGCTTTTATGATGACACTAGCATCCTTTTCTACAGGAACGGACTCTCCTGTTAATGCAGATTCTTCTGATTTTAAACTAGAGGAAGTTATTAATCGAGCATCAGCAGGGACGAAATCTCCTGCTTCAAGTTTAATGATATCACCTACAACGAGATCTGAAGCATTAATAACTTTCTCTATACCATCACGAATAACCCTCGCATGAGGAGAAGATAGGGACATAAGTGCTTCTAAAGAACGTTCTGCTTTGTTTTCTTGAACAACACCCATAATTGCATTTAAAACAACTATAAGTAAGATTAATAATGGTTCAAAGAATGCGTTTGTATCTTTTTCATGAAGGGCTAGACCAAATGATACAGCTGCCGCTATTAATAAAATGATAATCATAGCATCTTTAAATTGATCAATAAATTTTTCAAGACTCGTCTTCTTTTTGGCTTCACTTAATTTGTTTTCTCCATACTTTAATCTGCGATTATTTACTTCTATTTCGCTTAAGCCTTTATTTCTATTTGTTTCAAGAGTATCTAAAACATTGTTAATCGACTGTTCATATTCTCTCATATGTATTCCTCCTTAATTTACTTTTATTATACACTATATTCGTATATTTATTAATATACAACCAATGTTATTTGTATTTCACATATTCACTAGTTTTACATATTTTTTTGATAAAATGTAATCAAAGAGGGGGATTGATACTATGAATACATTTGATTATAATCCATATTCTACATTTGAAAGTATGTTTTTCTTGATTTTCTTTTTCATATTTGGATTAATGATTTTTCAATTCATAAAAGGATTAATAACATGGAATAAGAATAATCATTCACCAAGATTAGTGGTACAGGCGACTGTTGTTTCTAAACGAATAAGCATTACTTATTGTCATCATTCTGATAATCACATGCAATCTCATTCTTCAACATCATATTATTTAACATTTGAGGTGGAGAGTGGTGATCGAATTGAATTTCTTGTTGATGAAAAAGAATATGGTTTATTGGTTGAAGGGAATGTAGGAAAATTAAAATTTCAGGGTAGTAGGTATTTATCTTTTGAAAGGGAAAGGTAAAAAATGGCAGAAAAGAAAATATGTAGTGTGTGTAGAAAAAAGATTAATGGGATTAACAGTATTGCTAATATGATAGAAGGAAGCCTTATTTGCTCTCAATGTTATGAAAAATTAGCACCATTTAAAATGTCTAAAAAATATAAGAATTTTGATGAATTGCAGGAAGCGCAGCTGGATTGTTTAAATAAAGCGATGGAATTAAAGTTTCCTGAAGATGTAATTGAAAACTTAAAAAAGCACTTTAATGTAAAGAAAAATAATTTAGAAATAAGAAAGAATATGGATTGTTATTTAATGACAACTGGAGGATTGCTTCAAGGATATGAAATCCAAGAATATTTAGGTATAGTTACTGGACATGTCGTTTTAGGAACTGGTATTTTCTCTGGGTTTGAAGCGAGCATGGCAGATTTAACAGGAAGCGAATCTGTTGCGTATACAGAAAGATTAGATAAAGCTAAAGAAATAGCTCAAAATCGAGCGATACAAAAATCTATTATGCTTGGAGGAAATGCTTTGATAGGTGTAGATGTGGAATTTACTACTTTTTATCGTGATATGATGGCAGTAGTAGTTACAGGAACAAGTGTAAAAGTAAAAAAGCCTTGATTAATCAAGGCTTTGTTTTTTTAATGGCGTCCACAGAGGGATTCGAACCCCCGACCGCACGCTTAGAAGGCGTGTGCTCTATCCAGCTGAGCTATGTAGACATCTCTCATCGAATGCTCATATATATTAACATAAAAAAAAGAATAATGCAATAAAAAAATACAATATTTATAAAAATTCTTAACTATCATAATAATGAATGAACAAAAATAAAAACCCTTGATAAATTCAAGGGTTACTTTTTTAAATGGCGTCCACAGAGGGATTCGAACCCCCGACCGCACGCTTAGAAGGCGTGTGCTCTATCCAGCTGAGCTATGTAGACATCTCTCATCGAATGCTCATACATAATAACATAAGAATCTGAATAGTGCAAGTATTTTTTATTTATTTTTTTCAATAGTATATAATGTAAAGCATACAATTATTGTAAAGATAATTTCTATATAGCCATTTATTCTACCAAATACGATTGTTAAAATTATTAAAAATTCAATAGATTTTAAATAATAAGGATAGTATTTATTGTAAAATTCAATCTCTTTGAATTTTATATAATAAAAATAGAGAAATAAATGGATTAAAATAGAAAGACTAGCACTCATACAACAGTAAACATGTAAGTTTGATAAAAAATCATTACTATTAATCTGATAAGGAGCGATAGCTCCTATTATCATTATTAATGAAGATAAAGAAATAGTAAATCGATATAAATAAGGAGCGCCTATCTCAATGAATATTTTATATACTTTGTATCCAAAAGAACATGCTAATAAAATAATATAGAGCATTGTATAAAGACGATATTCAGGTAATATTAAAACACCTGTGATGTTTTCATATAATAAATCAGCTCGTGAAGAAAAATAAAAAGTTAATAAAAGAATAATAACATAAGTCATATAAACATCCCTCGTTGAAATTATACTCATAAGTAGGCGCTTGTTCAATCACATTTTGTTTTTTCATTCATAATTTATATTGAGGTGAATTATGTTAGTTTTTGTAACTGAAGATGATAGAAGAGGAATTGAGGTTTCTAAAAGATTATTGAATGATGGATATTATGTAAGTGATAATATTAAGGATATAAAATATGCAAAGATGATATATTTAGGTCTAAAAGGGATAGATCAACAAAATAGAATCACTCATCAAAATAGAATATGTTATATAGATGAAGATGTTTTCAAAACTTTTAATGAAAATTCTTATGTGTTTACTATTGTAGAAAATAAGATATTAAGAGAATTGGCTTTTAAGAATCATTTTCATTATTTCAGTTTAATGAATGATGATCATTTTTTAGAAATGAATACAATATTGACGGCTGAGGGATTAATATCTTTTATGATTGACAAAATAGAAAGTCCTTTATATCATTCAAGAATTATGATTTTAGGATATGGTCATTGTGCAAAAGCTGTTGCTGAAAGACTAAGTGGTTTTCATGCTGAAATTACTATTCTTGCAAGAAATACTGAATTAAAGGAAGAAATAGAGAAGAAAGGGTATTTATATCAAGCGTTTGAAAAAGCTGATTTTAATGAGACTGATATTATTGTTAATACTATTCCATATCCTATTTTAGATAAGAGCATACTTGAAAAAATAAATAATAGTATCATTCTATTTGATATAGCATCGTTTCCATATGGTATTGATCATCATGAGGCTATAAGATTAGGATTTGACTCATACATTGTTGCTGCCATTCCAAGTAAATACTATCCTGATTATAGCGCTCAATGTATAGTTGATTTTATTAAAGAGAAAGGTGATAAATTTGCTTAAATTAGGTTTTTGTATAACGGGTTCTTTTTGTTCGATGGATGATATGTTAGATGTTTTAAATGATTTAAAAGATTTATATGACATAGAAATATTTGTTAGTCCAACTGTACTAAAAAATGATAGTCGATTTTATAAAAGTGATGAATTATTTACAAAGATAAAGAATGTTATTGATTGTCCTATTCATAGTACAATTAATGAATCAGAAGTTTTTGGTCCTTTGAAAAAGTTAGATATAGTCTTAATATATCCTTGTACTAGTAATACATTAGCAAAATTAGCTCAAGGGATTAATGATAATTGTATAACAATGATAGTTAAATCATCATTAAGAAATAATGTTTCAATTGTTGTGGGTGTATATACGAACGATGCTTTAGGAAATAGTGGGAAAAATATAATGTGTTTATTGAATAGTAAGAACTATTACTTTGTACCGATGTTTCAAGATCATTATAAGAAGAAACCTTTGAGTATGATAGCAGATAAAAATAAAGTTATTGGAACTTTAAATAAGGCATATCAAAAAGAACAGATTCAACCTTTAATTTTAGGATATAAGGAGGTTTAAATGAAAGAGATTTTTACTGCACTAATTACGCCTTTTAATACTGATTTAACAATTGATTATCCGGCTTTATATAGATTGATGGATGATCTAATCAAAAAGGGAAATAAATCTTTTTTACTTTGTGGAACTACTGGTGAAACTTCTACTTTGAAATTACAAGAAAGAAAAGAACTAGTGGAAAAAATATTAGAAAGATACATTGATATAAGAGTCATTGTAGGAATATGTTCAAATAGTACAATAGAAGTTATTAAGCATATTGATATGTATAAACATGATCCTCGAATTTATGCTTTTTTGGTTATTGTACCATATTATATTAAACCATCACAAGAAGGATTATATAAACATTTTGATTTAATAGCTGCTTCTACTAATAAAAAGATTATGATATATAATATTCCTTCAAGATGTGGCGTGAATATTGAAGCAGAAACAGTAATTAGATTGGCAAATAAACATAAAAATATTATTGGAATGAAACAATGTGGAGATTTAGAAATGATTAAAACCTTAAAAGAATCTTTAAGTCAATTTAAAGTTTATATTGGCGATGATCATTTATTATTAGAAGGTTTAAAAAAGAGAGCAGATGGTATAATTTCAGTAGCAAGTCATTTAGATTATCCTTTAATTGAGAAAATATGTCATGATGAAAATGTATTTGATGATCGTTATTTAAAATTAATAAGTGAATATATTTTTATCGAATCATCTCCTTCTCCAATCAAATATATATTATCTCAATTAGGTTTTATTCAAAACAAGCTTAGAAGTCCTTTGACGCCAATTACTGAAGAATCTGAAATGAAATTGTTACCATTAATTGAAAAATATAGAAATTAATTTCTATATTTTTTGATTGTTGAGTAAAAATATAAAGTGTGTTATGATTATGCTAACAAAAGAAAGGGTGAAAAGATGAAAAACGATATCATTCGATTTATACCACTAGGAGGACAAGCAGAAAATGGGAAAAGTATGTATTGTTTAGAAATCAATGAGAAAATATACATAATAGATGCTGGTTTTCGTTTTCCAGATGTTGATAAACTTGGAGTTGATATGATTATCCCTAGTTTTCAGTATTTAGAAGAAAGAATTAATGATATAGCTGCTGTTATTATTACTCATGGACATGATGATGCTATGGCAGCACTTCCATTTTTATTGCAAAAAGTTAATGTTCCTGTATATGCACCAAACTTAACTGCTGATTTAATTGAACAAAGAATCGATCATTATCAAAGACATAATAGAATAAATTTAAATATGAATTTAATAAGAGTAAAAAGAAATGCTTCTATTGATATTGAAGGAGTACCAGTAGAATTCTTTCCTGTAACTCATTCTATACCAGGTAGTGTTGGGGTGGCTTTATGGACAAGTTATGGGTATATTGTTTATAGTGGTGAATTTATAATTGATTTTGGAGCACCTGAAGGATTTAGATGTGATATTCAGAAAATGATGGAGATAGGTAAAAAAGGTGTATTAGCTTTATTAGTTGAATCATCATATTCTGAAAAAGAGGGTTATACTTCACCAAATCATAAATTAACAAATAAGATTAATCAGATTTTTGAAGATAGTGATAATCGTATTATTATTTCTTCATATGCTCAAAATGTTTTTAGAACAAAAGAAATAGTTCAATTAACTAAAAAATATAATCGTAAAATTGTTTTTTATGGTAGAGATAAATATGATAAAACAAACAGTCTTATTCGTATTGGAAAAACGATGAGAAAACCAGTTATCGAAATGGATAAAAAACTTATTGGCAATAAAGAAAATATTGGAAATCCAAAGATTGATAAAGATTATGTGATTTTATTGTCTGGAAGTCCACGAAGAATTTATCACGATATTTGTGATATTATTGATGGTGGAGATGAACTTTTGAAGCTTAGAAAAGGTGATACATTTATAGTGGCTTCACCTGTTTTACCTGGTACTGAAAAGATTGCTAATAAAGCTCATAATGGCTTGTTTAAGACTGATGCAAAAATTCATTTATTAAAAAGCAGAGATTTACTATCGATGCATGCTTCTATTGAAGATATTAAAGTTATTATCCAAATCTTTAAACCTAAGTATTATATTCCAATAAAGGGTGAATATCAGCATTTTATTTCTAATATGGCTATTGCTAAAGATATGGATATAACTGATGAGAACATTATTATAGTTGATAATGGTGAAAGAATTACCTTTGAAAAAGGCGTTCTAGTAAAATCTAGAGATACTTTTGAAGTAGGGGATGTAATGATTGATGGTATTGGCATTGGTGATGTAGGAGAAAAAGTTATTGATGATCGTATTCAATTAGCAAATGATGGAGTTGTTATTGTTGGGGTTACAATTGCTAGAGACACTAAAGATATTATTGCTCAAACTGATTGTCAAACAAGAGGGTTTGTTTATTTGAAGGATTCTGAATATTTGATTAAGCAGATTATCCAGATATGTGAAGGTTGTGTATCTTTACTGAAAGATAAACCTGGATTAGATATTAATGAAGTTAGAATGACAATGAAAGATCAAAGTATGAGATATATTATTAAAGAGACTGGAAAACGTCCTGTATTTATTCCAGTTATTGTAGAAATTTAAAGCAAGATGGTTCTTGCTTTTCTTTATTTCTGAATTTTGATATAATTGCATAAGGAAGGTGAAATTATGGCAAAAACAAAAAGGACAAAGAAAAGTCAAAAACAAATAATGTTAGAAGAAACAAGAATAAGGTTGTACTCTGTTTTAACTCTATTTGTTTTAGTTATTGCTACTTTAAGGTTAGGGATTATTGGTCATTATCTTCATCTTATAGTTAGTTTTTTAGTAGGAAATCTTTATGGTGTGTTTTACTTAGGTAATGCAATCTTGTCTTTGTATATCTTAATAAAAGCTAAATTACCAAAATTAAATTCACCAGAAGCTGTTTCTTTATATATATCAATGACTGCGATATTTATATTAATGACTTACCCTTCTAGTAATATTAAAGGATTTGATGTCATTAATTCATATTTGGCTTCTCAAACTTTTAATAAAGGTGGATTTGTTGGGGCGATATTTTTTGCTTTATTGAGTGCTTTATTTGATAATTTAGGAGCAATGATTGCTGGTGGATTTTTACTGGTTATTGGTTCTTTGATGTTAATAGGAAAACTTTATATTAAAAATAAAGGGAAACTGGATTCATTAAAACAAAATAAAAAAGAAAAACCAAAAAAACATGAAATTGATGAAAATGTAGAGAAAATAATTCTTGAAACAAAACCATTGTTACCTATTTTTAGAAAAAAACAGATTGTTATTTTTCCGGATAAAGTTTTTGATGATGATAATATAAAAGATGAACCTATTGAAGAAGAAATCACTTCAGCATTTGAATTCAATGAAGAAAAAATACAATTGGAAGTCAAGGAAGTTATACCAAAAATAAAAACTCCTGTTAAAGAAGAAAAAGTTTTAAAGCCAGTGGAGAGAAAACCTTTGAAAGATTATAAATTTCCACCTTTATCGTTATTAAAGACAAAATCAACAAATAATTATATGAACGAGAAAGCGAGCGCTCAGGAAAATGCTAGAAAGCTTACTGCTGTATTAAAACAGTTTGGAGTAAGAACTACTGTAGAAAATGTTGCTATTGGGCCAAGTATTACTAAGTATGAATTAAAGTTAGAAGTTGGTACGAGAGTAAATAAAATTTTACAATTACAAGATGATATTAAACTTGCTTTAGCTACAGCTGATATTCGTATTGAAGCGCCTATACCTGGTAAACCATATGTAGGAATAGAAGTTCCTAATTCTAAACCTTCAGTAGTTGCTTTCAAAGATGTTTATCAGGGAGCTTTTCAAAAAGTTAGTGTTGAAGAAAATAAATTAGGTGTAGTATTAGGGAAAGATATATCAGGTAAGCCTATTATTGCAGAATTAGATAAAATGCCTCATTTATTAATTGCAGGAGCTACAGGTAGTGGTAAGTCTGTTTGTATAAATACTATTATTACATCTTTATTAATGCGTACTCATCCTGATGAAGTTAAACTTATCTTAGTGGATCCTAAAAAAGTAGAATTATCTATTTATAATGGTGTTCCTCATCTATTAACACCTGTTGTTACTGACCCTAAAAAAGCAGCTGGGGTTTTAAGAGAAGTTGTAAGTGAAATGGAAAGAAGATATGATGTTTTTGCTAGTGTAAATGCTAGAAATATAAAAGGATATAATGAATATGCAAAAGAATATAATTCAAAAGCTAATGATGAAGAATTAAAAGAGATACTATCTTATCAAGTTGTTATTCTAGATGAGGTTGCTGATTTAATGATGGTTGCTAGCAAAGAAGTAGAAGATTGTATTATGCGTATTGCACAAATGGCAAGAGCAGCTGGTATACATTTGATTGTTGCAACTCAAAGACCGTCTACTGATATCATTACTGGTGTTATTAAAGCTAATATTCCTTCACGTATTGCTTTTGCTGTTTCTTCAAGCATTGATTCAAGAACTATATTGGATACAAGTGGTGCGGAAAAATTATTAGGAAAAGGAGATATGTTATTTTCACCTATGGGGTCTTCTTCACCAATTCGTGTTCAGGGTGCTTTTGTTTCTGATGATGAAGTTGCTGAAATAGTTCATTTTGTTTCACAACAAAGAGAAGCAGTATATGAAGAAAAATATATGAATGTTAAATCAGTAGGAGGAAGTTCTTCTTTTGATGATGATGATAATGATGAAGAATATGAACAATGTCGAGAATTTGTAATTCAGACTCAAAAGGCAAGTACTTCATTACTTCAAAGACGATTTAAAATCGGATATAATAAAGCTGCCAGAATTATTGATCAATTAGAGGAAAATGGTATTATTGGTCCTCAAAACGGTAGTAAGCCTAGAGAAGTCTATGTGAAACAATATAGTGAAGAAGATTTTTAAAAAGGATGTAATTATCATCCTTTTTTTGTTTTTAATAAAAGATTTTTTTAGCTTCTATTTATCTTGTGAGGTGATTTTTTTGATGATATATTTAAATTAGGATAATGATATTTATGTGTATAGCTAGTGCATAAATAAAAGAAAGGAAGGGTTTGATTATGGCTAAAGTACATATAGAAAGTGTTCGAGAACTTGTCGAAAAGGCCGGAGAGATAAGAAAGAAGCTTGCCTTAGGAACAAGACGTATTGGTAATGTTCATATTGGAGGACCAATGTCTGCTACTGACGCTGCAGTAGCTATTTATTACAAATATATGGATTTTGATCCAGAAAATTTAGATAATTCTAATCGTAATCAGTTTATTTTAAGTAAAGGACATAATGGTATTTTACTATATACTATTTTTTGTGATATGGGAATTTATGATTGGGATTTATTATTAGATACATATAATACAGTTGGACATCCTTTTGGACCTCATCCAAATAGAAAATATGTAAAAGGAATAGAAGTATCTACGGGCTCTTTAGGACATGGTTTATCTTGGTGTTGTGGTATAGCCCATGCAAATCGTAATAGGAATATTAGAGCAAGAATCTTCTGTATGTTAGGTGATGGTGAAATGGAAGAAGGTTCTAATTGGGAAGCTATTTTATATGCTTCATCTAAAAAACTAGATAATATTGTTGCAGTTGTAGATTTTAATCATTGTTCAGCTGCTTTTGAAACAAATGAGAATGTTAAATGGGGAGATAAAGGTGGACCAGAAGGTTTAGCAGATTGTTATCGTGCTTTTGGATGGAATGCTGTTGTAGTTGATGGTTCAAAGATGGCTGATATTGACAAAGTGTTATCTGAGCTTCCAGAAGTAACATTGAGCGGTAAGCCGAATTGTATAATTTGTAATACTCAAAAAGGTCAAGGGGTTAAATTTATGGAAGAACGACCTTCTGCTTGGCATATTGGTGGTTTTTCTGATGAAACATTAGAAGAAACGATTGAATTGATTGAAAAATATACTCAAGAGAGATTAGCGGAGGTGGAATAATGGCAGGCTTTACATTTTGTTGTGGTGATTTTGTTAATATGATGGATGCAAAAGGTACTGTTACAAATGAGATCTTAGAAATGATTGAAGAAGATTCTCGTGTTTGTTATATTAATTCTGATAGTACTGTTGGACGTGTTGCCCAAGCTATGAAAGTTCATCCTGATCGAGTTTTAGATGTAGGAATACAAGAAATGAATATGGTTACTGTTGCTGCTGGGTTGGCTAAAGAAGGGTATATTCCATTTATACAGACTTTTGGACCATTTTTATGTGTTCGAGCTTTGGATCAAATTCATAACGATGTTTGTTATAATGACTTTCCAGTGAGATTAATAGGTACACATGCTGGTTTGTCTTCTGGTTATGGTCCTACTCATAATACAATTATTGAATTTGCTATTATGAACGCTTTACCTAATATGACAATGGTTGCTCCGTGTGATGCTAATCAAGCAAAAAAATTGTTGAGAAAATCATTGGATTATAAAGGACCAATATATATTCGTATTCCAAGAGGCGAAGAGCCTGCAGTTTATGCTGATGATTATGAATATGATTACGAAATAGGAAAAGCAATTGTATTAAATGAAGGAAAAGATTTAACAATTATAGCTACAGGAATGGGAGTATATAATTCTGTTCAGGCAGCTATTGAATTGGAAAAACATGGTTTAGATGTTGGAGTTATTGATATGCATACTATTAAACCTATTGATAAAGAAGCGATTATTAAAGCTGCTAAAACAACAAAAAATATTATAACTGTTGAAGATCATAATATTCAAGGTGGTTTAGGAAGTATTGTATCAGATGTTTTGATTGAAGCTGAAGTTCAAGCTAGATTAAAGAAGATAGGCGTACCTGATTGTTTTGCTGAAATCGGTTATCCAGAAGAATTGTATCCTTATTATAAGATGGATGTTAATGGTATAGTTGAAACTGCTTTAAAATTTATTGCTAAGGAATAAAAAAGAAAGTATGTTGGTTTATTTGAATCAACATACTTTTTTATTATAAATTATCTTTTTTGTGCTTTAACTATTTTCATCTATGATTGAATGGTTTCGTTCATAGAAACACCATTATATTTAATATGTTAAATAAAAATCGTATAGAATTTTAAATATAATATTATGTATTTCATCTTGGATTAATTATTTTAACTGTATAATGTAATAAACAAAAGATAAAATTATGAACAAGATACTAAGTCTTGTTCTTTTTTGTTTTAATTTGTTTCATTTTGAGTATAATAGTAGTAGCATCGAAAAAAAAGGAGAATTTATGAAAAGAACATTTCAGATGAATGGATACAAACTCCATTTAATACCTACCAAAAAATTTAAAAACATAACAATTTCACTAAGATTACAAAATAGATTAACTCGCGAAACATCAACAATAAGAACGTTATTAACCTTCGTATTGATTGCTTCTACAAATAAGTATAAGACAACAAAAGATATTGCTGCTTATTTAGATGAGATGTATGGTGCTAGATTATCTAATAATATTTTGTCTAAAGGATATTCTCATATTATGCAATTATATTCTGGCTGTGTTAATGAGAATTATTTACCGTCAAAAGAATCTTTATTAGAAAAACAAATTCTATTAATAAATGATTTGTTTTATGATCCAAATGCTTTGAATGGAGCATTTGATGAAAAAATTGTAGAATTGAAAAAGAAAGAATTAAAAGAAAGATTACAGGCGGCTAAAGATGATAAGTTTTCCTATTCTTTAGATAAATTGTTTGAATATATGGGTAGAGGTAGTGTTTTAGGCATTAATAGTACCGGATATGAAGAAGAAATTGATGCAATTAGTGCTAAAGATTTATACGAATATCTACAAAAGTGTATTTTAGAAGATGAAAAGCATTTATATATTGTTGGTGATATTGATGATAATGTTGTCAATTTATTTGATAAGAATCTTAAGTTTAAAAGTCATGGAAATCAATATTCTTCTGCTTATCAATTCAAAAGTGATAAACCTGAGATTTTAGAAGTTATTGAAAATCAAGAAATTACTCAAGCTAAATTGAATATGGGATTTACGATTGATTGTGATTACACTAGTGATGATCATTATGCTTTTACAGTTTTTAATGCTTATTATGGAGGTTTTTCTCAATCAAGATTATTTCAGGTTGTAAGAGAAGAAAATAGTTTATGTTATTATGTTTCTTCTAGTTATGATGCATTTAATGGCATTATGATTGTTAATAGTGGTATAGAAGATAATGATTATGAAAAAGCAAAAACATTAATTATTGAAGAGTTAGAAAAAATCCAAAATGGTAATGTTGAAGAAGAAAGACTTAATCTTGCTAAGGGAATGTTAGCTAATTCTTTAAGAAAGACGAATGATGAAGCTGGTAGTATGATTGCAATTGATTACAATAGGGATATCACTGGTAAAATTGAGACAAATGAGGAATATCTTGATAAATTAATAAATGTTACAAAAGAAGATATCGTTAGAGTAGCAAAAAAGGTTAAATTAGATACAGTTTATTTATTAACCGGAAAGGAAAGAGTATGAAAATAACAAAATATAATACTTTAAAAGAAACCTTATATTATGATGAATTAGAGAATGGTTTAAAAGTTTTTATATTACCTAAACCAGGTTTCTCTAAAACATACGCTTTGTTTTCAACACGTTTTGGTTCTATTGATACAACTTTTGTACCTTTAAATGAGGATGAGATGATTACTGTTCCTGATGGTATTGCTCATTTTTTAGAACATAAAATGTTTGAAACAAAAGATGGTGATGCAAGTGAGAAATTTGCTCGCTTATCTGCATCCACTAATGCTTTTACTACTTCTTCTAGAACTGCTTATTTATTTAATACAACTGCCAATGAATATGAATGTATTGAATTGTTGTTGGATTTTGTTCAAGATATATATTTAACAGATCAATCGGTAGAAAAAGAGAAAGGGATCATTAACCAAGAGATAGGAATGTATGATGATGATCCTGATTGGCGCTGTTATTTTGGCTCAATTCAAAATTTATATGTTAATCATCCCGTAAAGATAGATATTGCTGGTACTGTTGATACAGTTGCTGAAATTGATAAGAAGACTTTAGAAAAGTGTTATCATACTTTTTATCATCCAAGTAATATGATGATTTTTATTGTTGGAAATATTGATGCTAATAAAACAATGGATTTAATCATAGAAAATCAAAACAAAAAATCTTTCAGAAAAGAAATGTCAATCATTAGACAAGAAAATAATGAGCCATGTATTATTGATAAAAAACAAGAAGAGTTGAAAATGAGCGTAATTATGCCAAAAATCATTGTCTCAATGAAAATCAATAATATTCTAACAAATGGAAAAGATAAACTAAAAAGAGAAATGTCGATGAATTTATTGTTAGATATACTATTTTCAAAAAGTTCACCATTATATGAAGAATGGCTAAATGAAGGAATTATTAATGATAGTTTTAGTGCGAATTTTACACAGGAAAGGGATTATTGTTTCTTGCAAATCGGAGGAGATACTTTATATCCTGAAAAGCTAAGGGATAAGATTATTCATTTATTAACACATATTAATGAATTTAAAATTGATGAAAAAGAATTTATGAGAAACAAGAAAAAAAATATTGGTTTATTAATTAATATGTTTAATAGTCCAGAAAGTATCGCTAATGTGTTTAGTCGATATTATTTTGAAGATATCATTGCTTTTGATTTAATAGATGAGGTTAATGAAATGACTATCCAAGATATATATAATCTTTATTCATTATTTAATGAAGAAGCAATAAGTACATTTATTGTGAAAAATAAAGACAACGCATAGTGTTGACAAACAAAAAGCATATGTTATAATGTGAATGACCTAGGAGTAAATAAATTTCCTACACTATAGATAAGGGAATCTGATTTGCGTTTGATGGTGTTGAAGGCCTATCTAAGAATAGGAATCCTAAAATCAAAACAAAGATACCCACCTGTACAAAACAGGGATAATCTAAAAGCTCTTAGGTTCCTTTTTTTATTTAGGAGGATATTATGGCAAAAACAATAGAAGATTTAATTCCTGAAATTAATGCTCTTGCTAAAAAAAGTAAAGAAACAGGATTAACTGAAGAAGAAAAAACAAGACAACAACAATTAAGACAAGAGTATATTAGACTCTTTAGAGCGAATTTTGAAAAGCAGTTAAAGACAATCAAAGTAGTAGATGAAAAAGGAAATGATATTACTCCACAAAAACTAAAAGATAAGAAAAGTCTAAATTGAAGCATTAAAAATTGTAAAATGGTGTTTTCTATTTTACTTTTTTTGTGTATAATGTGATATATATTGAGGAGGAATGAAAATGGATCAATCAACGTTATCAATAGCGACAATTAGATCACTAGGAATAGATATGATAAATAAAGCTAACTCTGGTCATCCAGGGATGGTGTTAGGTTCTGCACCTGCTTTATATACTTTGTTTACAAAAGAATTAAAAGTGAATCCAAAGGATTCTCAATGGTTTAATAGAGACCGTTTTGTATTAGCTAGTGGACATGCTTCTGCATTGTTATATAGCTTATTACATTTATCAGGTTATGATTTAACTATGGATGATTTAAAGCAATTCAGACAGTGGGGAAGCCGTACTCCTGGACATCCAGAAGTTGAAATTACTGATGGTGTAGATGCATCAAGTGGGCCTTTAGGTCAAGGGATTCCAATGGCTGTTGGAATGGCTCTTGCTGAAAAATATTTAGCTGCTAATTACAATAAAGAAGGATATGATGTGGTAGATCATTATACATATGCATTATGTGGTGATGGTGATATGCAGGAAGGTGTTACATATGAAGCAACTTCGCTTGCAGGACATTTATCTTTAGGTAAGCTTATTGTTTTATATGATTCAAATAAAGTGACTTTAGATGGTTCTTTAGATATGTCATTTAGTGAAAATGTCAAGAAAAGATATGAAGCTATTAACTGGCAAGTTATTGAAGTGGCAGATGGAAATGATATTAATGCGATTGCTAAGGCAATAAAGAAAGCTAAAAAAGAAACTTATAAACCAACTTTGATTATTGTTAATACAGTAATAGGATATGGTTCTAAAAAGCAAGGAACAAATGCTGTTCATGGTGCACCGTTAGGAGTTGAAGATGGAAAGAATGCAAAAATCTCATTTGGTTTTGATCATGAAGATTTTTATGTACCTGAATCTGTTTATGCTGATTTTGCGAAAAATGTCGTTTCTAAAGGAAAAAGAGCACAAAATAAATGGAATAAGATGATGAAGGATTATAAGAATGAGTATCCTGAAGAATATAGTGAATTAATGAATGCTATTGATGGAAAATTCGATATTGATTATGAAGAATTCCTAAAACAATATGAATATGGTTCTAAAGAAGCAACAAGAAATACGAGTCACAAAGTTATTAATCTTGCTGCTAAACAAAATAAAACATTCTTATCTGGTACTGCTGATTTA
Organism: Bacilli bacterium; assembly: GCA_036308445.1. Lineage (GTDB taxonomy): Bacteria > Bacillota_I > Bacilli_A > Erysipelotrichales > Coprobacillaceae > MGBC113645. The sequence goes on from JAXJVS010000122.1 coordinate 27,608, forward strand.
GCAAGTTCTACAAAAACATTAATTAATGACTCAGAAAGATTCAGTGTTGAAAATTATACTGGAAGAAACTTATATTTTGGTATAAGAGAATTTGCAATGGTATCTATCATGAATGGTATAACATTACACAAGGGTATTAAAGTCGCTGCTGGAGGATTCTTAGTATTCTCAGATTACTTTAAAGCAGGGCTTAGAATGTCTGCTTTAATGAGATTACCTATTATTTTACCGTTATCTCATGATTCGATCGCTGTTGGTGAAGATGGTCCAACTCATCAGCCAGTTGAACAATTAGCAATGATGAGAGCGATGCCTAATGTAACTGTTTTAAGACCTGCTGATGCGAATGAATTATGCGCATCTTGGAAATATGCTTTGAAATCAACTTATAAACCAACTGCAATTATTCTTACAAGACAAGATGTACCAAACATTACTAATGCAACTTATGAACAAGTCAGTAAAGGTGCATATGTTGTTTCAAAAGAAGAAAATGAATGTGATGGTATTATTATTGCTACTGGTAGTGAAGTTTCATTAGCAATGTCTGCAAAAGAAGAATTAAAGAAATTAGGAAAAGATGTCAGAGTTGTTTCAATGCCATCAACTGATGTCTTTGAAAGACAATCTGATGATTATAAAGAAGAAGTATTACCAAAAAATATTCGTAAAAGATTAGCTGTAGAAATGGCTACAGATTTTGGTTGGCATAAATACGTAGGATTAGATGGAAAAGTATTATCTGTTAATATTTTTGGTTCTAGTGCTCCTGCAAATATTGTTATTGAAAAATATGGTTTTACAGTTGAAAATGTAGTTGATATGTTTATGTCATTATAGAAAGCACACATTGTGCTTTCTTTTTATTTTTGCTTTTTTATTTTATGAAAAGCGCTTTCAAAAAAATGTTTTTTCCTATATAATGAATTATAGGATTAAATAAAGGAAGGGTGAAAGAATGAGAAAACTTAATCAAAAATCTTTAGATTTTATAGATGACGTTATTTATACTCACAAAAATCGTCGAGGGCCTATAAAATTAATATTGCATGATATTCAAAATGAAATGGGATATATTCCATTTGAAGCTATGCAAAAGATGAGCGAGGAATTAGGTGTACCTGTATCTAAAATATATGGAGTTGTTACTTTTTATTCTCAATTTACAACTGTACCTAAAGGAAAACATGTCATTAGTGTGTGTTTAGGAACTGCCTGTTATGTAAATGGGTCTCAAACTATTTTAGATTTATTGGTTGAGATGACTGGTGCGCCAGTTAATGGAACTAGCGAGAATGGTTTGTTTTCAATTGATGCAACACGTTGTGTTGGTGCTTGTGGTTTAGCACCCGTAGTTAGTGTTGATGGAACTGTTTTTGGCTGCAACAATCAATTAGATGAATTAAAGTTATTAATTTTAGAATATGTAAAAGAGGATATTGATGAAGCTGAACCAAGTTAAAGATATTTTGAATGCCCAGGAAGTTCTTATCATTGATGAAAAGGTTTTAGATAAAGATTTCTTTTATGGTTTTTCAAGTGATTTGATGAGTGATGCTTTAGCTTTGATTGATGATACTCAAGAAATTTTATTCTTAACTGGATTGGTTAATCAACAGACTTTAAGAACTGCTGAAATGCTTGATATAGAAGTAATCATTTTTGTTAGAAATAAGATCCCTAGTGATGAATTGATTGAGATGGCTAGAAAATTAAATATTAATATGCTTTCAACCGCATATACAATGTATGAAGCTTGTGGAAGATTATATCATGGAGGGTTACATCGATGATAAAAGTATTTCATGTTGAAAAAGACGATTATGATAATGCGGGAAATGTTTCTAGTCAAATTAAAAAGGAATTAAAATCTATGGGATTTTCTATGAAATTATTAAGAAATATAGCGATTGCTTGTTATGAAGCAGAAATTAATTTGATTATTCATTCAGATGGTGGAAATATTACTTTTGAAGTTGATGATGAAGGAACTGTTATCTTAAAGTTTGATGATGTTGGACCTGGTATTGATGATTTGCAGCTAGCTTTAACTCCTGGATGGTCGACTGCAAGTAAGAAAGCAAGAGATATGGGATTTGGTGCTGGTATGGGACTTGCTAATATGAAAAGAGTTTCTAATATCTTTGATATAACTTCCTCGCCAGAGGGGACTCATTTAAGAATGGAGTTTTTTGAATTATGAAAGTCATAGAATATGGTTTAGATTCATGTAATCATTGTTTAAAATGTGTAAAAGTCTGTCCAACTGAAGCAATTAAGATTGTTGGAAATAAAGTTGTTATTGATGATAAGAAATGTATTTATTGTGATAAATGTATTCATACATGTCATAAAGGTGGGTTAAAAGTTGATAACTCTCATATGTCTTTAACTTTTAAAGATTATGATTATAAAGTAGCTTTAATTCCTGTGAGTGTTTTTTCAGATTTTAAGAATGAAAAAGAAGCAGGACAAATGTTTAAAGCTATAAAAAAATTAGGATTTGATGAAATTGTTGATTATAGTGATGTAGAAGGGGCTTTATATTTAAAAACAATAGAATATACACAAAATGAGGATGGCTTAAAATTTACTTCTTTTTGTCCTTGTATAAATCATTTGATTAAACAACAATATCCAATGCTTTATAATGATATTGTTCCTTATGATTATCCAGTAGAAGTGGCTGCTAAGAGAGTAAGAGAAAGATTAAAGGATAAAGGAAAAGTAGGGATTTATTCCTTATGTGATTGTGTAGGTAAAAAAACATTAGCTAAACATCCTTTTAACAATGAAAAATCAAATATAGATCATGCTATGTCTTTATCTCATATATTTCCTAAAGCTTTAAGATTAAAAAATGATGATAGGCAAGAATTTCATTTGTGCAGAGAAGCTATTCAAAGCGTTGTTAGTGATTTTTATCACTATGGTCAATTAGAAAAGCCAGTAATTAGCGTGAGTGGTGTAGATCATTGCATACAGGCTCTTGAGTTAGCTGAATTTGGTCATTTAGATGATATTGGATTAATTGCTTTATTTGCTTGTCAGGGAGGATGCATTGGTGGTAGATATTTATGGTCTAATCCTTTTTTAGGAAGATTGCATATAGATACAATGAGTGCATATGCCAATACTGAAGTAGCAGATTTGAAAGATGAAATATGTATAAGAGATAGAAAATTAGATTATCATGAAAAGATGACAATGAAAGAAAAAATGAAACTTTATAATGAAATTAATAAAATCATTGATAAATTACCTGGATATGATTGTGGGGCTTGTGGATATCCTAACTGTAAAGCTTTAGCTTTAGATATTTATTATGAAAAAGCTAGTCTTAATGATTGTCGAGTTAAGAAAGAAGGTAATCTATGATTGTACAAGATTTAATGAATATTGATGGTATTCAAAATATTAATAAAGTAAAGAGTTATGATAGAGCGGTTGAAAATGTTTATATAGGTGATTTATTAAGCTGGGTAATGGGTCATATCGATGAAAATTCTATATGGATAACTGTACAAAATCATTTGAATGTTGTAGCAATTGCACATCTACATGATTTGCCTGCAATTATTTTCGTAGAAGGTGCATTTCCTTTAGAAGAAACAATAGATAAAGCTAATGAATCTGATATTCCATTATTTGTATATGATGGAACTGCATATGAGCTTGCAGTAGAATTATATAAATTTGACATATGATATATTATGATTTGCATATTCATTCTGCTTTGTCACCATGTAGTGATGATGATATGACGTTAAATAATATTATTAATATGGCTTGTTTAAAAGAGTTAGATTTAATATCAGTTAGTGATCATAATACTTTAAAACAATTAAAATCATTTAAAAAGCTAGCAGAAGGTAAAATTGATTTTCTTTATGGTGTAGAGATACAAACAAAAGAAAATATTCATATATTAGGTTATTTTGGTAATGACAAATATTTAAATGATGTTCAAAAATATTTAGATAAACATTTAATTAAAAGGAAAAATAATTCTTCATTCTATGGTAATCAGGTAATTTATAATGAATATGATGAAATAATTGGTACTGAAGATTATTTGCTTATAAGTTCTTTAGATGTTGGTTTAAGAGATGTTGTTAATATGATTTACAAATATGAAGGGAAAGTCATATTGGCTCATATTGATCGTAAATATGGTATAAAAAGAGAATTAGGATATATTCCAATCGATTTATCTTTTGATGGAATTGAAATTAATGATAAAAAAGCAAAAGAAATATTAATACATGAATATCCTTTTTTAAAAGATAAAATATGGTTAATTAATAGTGATGCTCATCATTTATGGAGTATCAGTGAAGCAAAAAATTATTTAACTGAAAAAGAATATCATATATTGAAAGGAGAATAATAGAATGCAAGATTTAGCTATGCATTTATTAGATATTGTATATAATTCTATTCGTGCTAAGGCATCATTGATAAAGATTTATTTTAAAGATAGTTTAAAGGAAGATATCATTATAATGAAAATTGAAGATAATGGAATAGGAATGGATGAAGAAACTGTAGAGAAAGTGCAAAATCCTTTCTTTACAACTCGTACTACAAGAGATGTTGGGTTAGGAATTCCATTATTAAAGAGTGGTGCATTATGTTCGGAAGGGATGTTTAGATTAGAGTCAAAAGAGAATATAGGGACTTTAATTGAGGCAACATATAAAAAATCACATTTAGATACACCACCTGTTGGTGATCTTGCTGAAACATTAATGACATTAATTCAAGCTAATGAAACTATTGAATATGAGTTTCATTATGAAAATGATCAATTAACATTTGACTTAAATACTATAGAAGTTAAAGAAATATTAGATGGTGTTAGTATTGTTGAACCAGATATTATTATTTGGTTAAAATCTTATATTAAGGAGGGTATAGGTAAGTGAAATCATTAGAAGATTTAAAAAAGATTAGAGAAGAAGCAAAGAAAAAAATGTCTATGCGCTTAGATGGTGAACAAAAATATCGAGTTGTTGTAGGGATGGCAACTTGTGGTATCGCAGCTGGTGCTAGACCAGTTTTAAATGCATTAGTTGAAGAGGTAGCAAAAATGAATATTCCGGTTACTGTAACTCAAACTGGATGTATTGGTATGTGTTCATTAGAACCGATTGTAGAGGTTTTTGATAGAGATGGTAATAAAACTACTTATGTTTTAATGGATGAAAAGAAGGCCAAAGAAGTGGCTTTAAGACATTTAAATGAAGATGATATAGTAGAACAATATACTATTTATCATTCTAAAAAATAGGAGGAAACTATGGAGAGAATACAAGTATTAGTATGTGCTGGTACTGGATGTACAATTGGAAATTCTTCAGGGCTTGTAGAAGAATTCGAAGAACAAATACGTTCATTTGGATTGGAAAATGAAGTATCAGTGCATAAAACTGGATGTCTTGGATTGTGTGGGGTAGGTCCAAATGTTTCTATATATCCAGATAATATTATATATAAGGGTGTAAAAAAAGAAGATGTTAGAGATATTGTGCAAGAACATTTCTATAAAGGTAGACCTTTAAAACATCTTATGATTACTGATGAAGATGTTGAAAAAGAAGAAATATTTGATGTTAATAAAACAAAATTTTATGCTAAACAAAAACGTGTTGCTTTAAAAGATTGTGGTGTTATTAATCCTGAAGATATTGAAGAATATATCGCGAAAGATGGGTATACTGCTTTAGGTAAAGCTTTAACTGAAATGACACCTCAACAAGTTGTTGACGAAGTTACTGCAAGTGGTCTTAGAGGTCGTGGGGGAGGAGGATTCCCTACAGGTAGAAAATGGCAATTTGCATTAAATGAAAAAAGCACAGAGAAATATGTAATCTGTAATGCGGATGAAGGAGATCCAGGTGCATTTATGGATCGTTCTATTTTAGAGGGGAATCCTCATGCCGTGTTAGAAGCAATGGCTATTGCAGGTTATGCAATTGGTGCTAATCATGGATATATTTATATTCGTGCTGAATATCCTATTGCTGTTGATCGTTTAAAAACGGCTTTAAAACAAGCAAAAGAGATTGGCGTATTAGGTGATAACATTTTTGGTACTGATTTTAGTTTTGATATTGAAATTAGATTAGGAGCTGGAGCTTTTGTCTGTGGTGAAGAAACTGCATTGATTCAATCAATTCATGGCGAGAGAGGTATGCCTATTCCAAAGCCTCCTTTTCCAGCGCAAAGTGGTGTGTGGGGAAAACCAACTATTATCAACAACGTAGAAACTTATGCTAATATTACTCAGATTATAAATAATGGTGCTAAATGGTTTAAATCAATTGGTACAGAAACTTCTCCTGGTACTAAAGTATTTGCTTTAGGAGGAAAGATTACTAATACCGGATTAGTTGAAGTTCCTATGGGAACAACTTTAAGAGAAGTTATTTATGAAATAGGTGGAGGTTGTCCTAATCGTAAATCATTTAAAGCTGTTCAAACTGGTGGACCATCTGGAGGATGTTTAACTGAAGAACAGTTAGATACACCTATTGGATTTGATGAATTAGTTAGGCTTGGTTCAATGATGGGATCTGGTGGTATGATTGTATTAGATGAAGATAACTGTATGGTTGATGTAGCTAGATTCTATATGGACTTTATTGTTGATGAATCTTGTGGTAAGTGTTCTCCATGTCGTATTGGTACAAAACGTATGTTAGAATTATTACAGAAAATCTGTGATGGTGAAGGTACTATGGAAACATTAGATGAACTTGAATTATTAGCTAATACAATTAAAGATACTGCATTATGTGGTTTAGGTCAATCGGCACCAAATCCTGTTTTATCAACTTTGGCTCAATTTAGAGATGAGTATATTGCTCATATCGTTGATAAGAAATGTCCTGCTGGTGTATGTAAGAAATTATTAAGTTATAAAATTGATTCTGAAAAATGCCGTAAATGTGGTCTATGTGCAAGACAATGTCCAGCTAATGCAATCGATGGTAAGTTAGGTAAAGTTCCTTATAAGATCAATCAAGATAAATGTATTAAATGTGGTAACTGTATGAGTGCTTGTCACTTCGGTGTCATTGAGAGAAAGTAGGTGGCAGACAATGGGAAAAATTAAATTAACAATCAACAATAAAGTTGTTGAAGCTTATGAAGGCAAAACTGTATTAGAGGTTGCTAGAGAAAATGGAATTCATATTCCTACATTATGTTATTTAAAAGAATTAACTGGTACTGGAGCTTGTCGTGTTTGTCAGGTAGAAATAGAGGGTTCTAAAACATTATGCGCAGCTTGTGTTTATCCAGCTAGAGATGGATTAGTTGTTAAAACAAATTCAATGAGAGCATTAGATGCAAGAAGAAGAGTTGTGGAATTGATTGTATCTAACCATTCTAAAGACTGTTTATCTTGTATTAGAAATACAAATTGTGAATTGCAAAGATTGTGTCAGGAATTAGGAGTTAGAGAGGATGCTTTTAAGGGTGAAATTACCCCTCCTACTTTTGATGAAGTTGCTCCTGGTATTGTTCGTAATACTTCTAAATGTGTATTATGTGGACGTTGTGTAGCGGCTTGTGAAAAAATCCAGGGATTAGGTGTACTAGGCTTTATGGATAGAGGATTTAAGACGAAAGTTGGTCCGGTTTTTGATAAGAGTTTTGCTGATGTTAACTGTATGCAATGTGGACAATGTATTAATGTCTGTCCTGTTGGAGCATTACATGAAAAAGAGGAAATTCATGATGTTATTGAAGCGTTGAATGATCCAGAGAAATATGTTGTTGTTCAGACAGCACCAGCTGTAAGAGCAAGTTTAGGTGAAGAGTTTGGTATGCCTATTGGTACTAGAGTTACTGGCAAGATGGTTGCTGCTTTAAAATTGTTAGGATTTGATAAAGTTTATGATACAAACTTTGCTGCTGATTTAACTATTATGGAAGAAGGACATGAATTATTAAATCGCTTAACTACTGGTGGTGTTCTTCCGATGATTACATCTTGTTCTCCAGGATGGATTAATTATGCAGAAAAGAATTATCCTGAATTATTAGATAATCTATCTACTTGTAAATCACCACATATGATGATGGGGGCAATGATTAAATCATATTTTGCTAAAGTTAATCACATTGACCCTAAAAACATCTATGTTGTCTCTATTATGCCTTGTATAGCTAAGAAGGGTGAAAAAGAAAGACCACAGATGATAAAAAATGAAATCAAAGATGTTGATGCTGTTTTAACAACAAGGGAATTAGGTAAATTAATCAAAATGTTTGGTGTTAATTTTAAAGATTTACGTGATGAAGATTTTGATCAGGATATGTTTGGTGAGTACACTGGTGCTGGTGTTATTTTCGGTGCAAGTGGTGGAGTTATGGAAGCAGCATTGAGAACTGTAGCTGATGTTATGACTGGTGAAGATTTAGAAAGAATCGATTATCAAGTTGTCAGAGGAGTAGAAGGATTAAAAGAAGCTTCTATTAAAATCGGTGATACAACTGTTAATATTGCTGTTGCACATAGCATGACTATTGCTAAACCATTATTAGATGATATTAAAGCAGGTAAGTCAAAATATCACTTTATTGAAATTATGGGTTGTCCTGGTGGATGTATTAATGGTGGTGGTCAATCATATATCAATGCTGGAATCAGAAACGGTGGTTTCAATTTTAAAGAAGCTAGAGCTAAAGCTTTATATGATGAAGATTTAGCGATGCCAGCAAGAAAGGCTCATAAGAATACTCAAATTCAAAAATTATATGAAGATTTCTTAGGTAAGCCAAATTCACACTTGGCCCATGAATTACTTCATACAACATATAACAAAAAAGATAAATATGAATAAAAATTATTCAATAAAGAAAGAGGAATTCATGAGAGTTTCTCTTTTTTGACATTATTTTTATTGAAAATCTGATATTATATTTTTGGTGATAAAAAATGAATACTTATAAAATTGTACTGGTTAAAAAAGAGTTTAAGAAATATATTTTAGAATATCCATCAACATTAAAATATTTATTGCTTGAAGAAAAATCAAAGTTTGATACTAAGCAACTGACACTATATTTTGAAGATACCCATCAGGCTATTGAGTATTTAAAAAAGGATTTGTTTTTAAGAGAAGATTATATTTACTTTCATGGTATACATAAATTACAAAATGAATTAACTAATGAAGTTATAACTTTTTTAATTAATCAGTATGATATAGAGGTTACTGAAAAAGAGGGTTCTTATGTTATTTATAATTATTTAAAGCAATTTTCATCAAACTTTTTCATGTTTGATATTGAATAATTGATTTACAAAATATAATATTATATGCTATAATAATGTAAATGAATGGAGGTTTTGAAAATGCAATCTTGGTTATATGCAATTATTGGCTTAATTTTAGGTCTTATCATAGGATTTTTTGCAGCTAGATATTTCTTTAAACAACAATTAAAGAAAAATCCACCAATTAATGAAAAAATGATTCGTGCTATGTTTATGGAAATGGGACGTAAACCAAACGAAACGCAAATCAAAAGAATTATGAAAAGCATTAATGATCAATATAAATAAGGGGTAGCCCTTATTTTTATTTATATGAATATATATATAACTAGACATTCTAAAACAGTCTGGAATCAAGAAAAGAGATTACAGGGTAGAAAGGATTCTCCTCTTATCAAAGAGGGTATAGAGAACGCTGTAGCTCTAAAAGAATATATTAAAGACATTTCTTTTGATTGTGTTTTTTCAAGTCCTATAGAAAGAGCCTATTATACCGCAAAGTTACTTACTGATAATGAAATCATTAAAGATGATAGATTGATGGAGATGAATTTTGGGATATTGGAAGGTAAGAAAATAGAAGATATTTTAAAAGAAGATTATGAAGTATATAATAACATGTGGAATCATCCGGAATTATTTGAGCGCATATTAGAAGGTGAATCTTACGATGAAGTTCAAAATCGTCTTCATTCTTTTTTTGAAGATTTAAAAACAAAAGATTATCAGAATGTATTAATTGTAACTCATGGTATGTGTTTTATTAATATGTTAGCATATATGATGAAATTAGATAGAAAAGATTTTATTACTATTAATCAAAAAGTGGTTGACGGTTGTTCATTAACATTATTCCAAGAAAATAATGGGGAATACAAAAAGATTTTTTATGGTAAAAATCATTTTTTGCCACATCTATCAAATGAAGTATTCAATAAATAAAAAAGTGACGAGTTGTCACTTTTTTACATCCATGTAATTTTGCTTTCTGTGTCATTTAAAATACGAATAATATTTTCTCTATGTTTGAATATCATTAAGGCTAAAATTAAGGCATTTGTACATATTCCTAATGTTGGATACCCTATAAAAGGAGAAATGCATAATACACCAGCTGTACCTGATATAGAAGATAAAGATACGTATTTAGAAATCTTTAATACAATGAAGAAGACAACTAAACCGAAAATTCCTGCCCAGAAGTTTGTCATTAAAGCATAACCAATTGCTACAGAAACAGCTTTACCACCTCTGAAACCTGCGAAAATTGGATAACAATGACCAATAATACAAGCTAAAGCACTAAGATAAATAATATCAGTATTAACACCAAAATGTTGGGCTACTAATTTTGTTATGAGAATAGAAACGCAACTTTTTGAAGCGTCAAGAACAATAACTGCAATACCTGCTTTTTTTCCAAGTAATCTTCCTGCGTTAGTACCCCCGAGATTTCCTGAACCACCAGTTCTTATATCAGTATTATAGAAGAGCTTACCTATAACCAATCCAAATGGTATAGAACCGTAGAGATAACTCATAATAGCTAATATTATAATTATTAAAACATTCATATTAACACCCTTTCGAATTAATTATACAATAATGGTAAAAAGTGTCAACAAAAAATACTTTATAATTATAAAGTAAGATGTCATAACATGTATGTTTTTAATATTCATTCTTGATTGAAATTTTATTTTTATGATATAATATTATGGTTATGAAAAGATGAGGAGGTAAAACATGAAAAAGACACAATATGATGAATCAAATATACAGATCTTAGAAGGCCTTGATGCAGTAAGAAAAAGACCAGGTATGTATATAGGATCAACTGATGTACGTGGTTTACATCATCTTGTATGGGAAATTGTAGATAATTCTATTGATGAAGCATTGGCTGGATATGGTGATGAAATTAATGTTATTATTGGAAAAGATAATAGTATTTTAGTAGAAGATCATGGTCGTGGTATGCCTACAGGAATGCATGAAACAGGTATTCCTACAACTCAGGTTATTTTAACTATTTTACATGCTGGAGGTAAATTCAGTGAAGAAGGTGGTTATAAAACTTCAGGTGGTTTACATGGTGTAGGTTCTTCAGTTGTTAATGCTTTGTCTAAATGGCTTATTGTTACTGTTCATCGTGATGGAAAAATTTATCAACAAAAATTTGAAGATGGAGCAAAGAAAATTTCTTCATTAAAAGTTATAGGTAAAACGAATAAAACTGGAACAACGATTCATTTTTTACCAGATGCTGATGTTTTTTCGACAATAGAGTTTAATTATTCTACAATTAGAGAAAGACTTAGAGAAAGTGCTTTTTTATTGAAAGGAATTAAAATAAATTTAAAAGATGAAAGAACAGAAAAAGTTGATTCATTTCAATATGAAAATGGATTAGAAGCTTTTATTGATTATTTAAATTATGATAAAAAATTTATTCATAAAATATTGTCTTTTGAAGATAATACACATGATATAGAAGTTGAAATTGCAATGCAATTTACTGAAGGATATCAGGAAAACATTATATCTTTTGTTAATCTTGTAAGAACCAGTGATGGTGGAACACATGAAACAGGTTTTAGAAGTGGTCTTACTAAAGTGTTTAATGAATATGCAAGAAAATATAATTTATTAAAAGCGAAAGATAAAAATCTTGAAGGAAATGATATTAGAGAAGGGTTGACTGCTGTTATTTCTATTAAAGTCCCTGAATCGTTATTACAGTTTGAGGGACAGACAAAAGCAAAATTGGGATCTCCTGCTGCTAGAAATATTGTAGATAGTGTTGTTTTTGAAAAGATGAATTATTTTCTTGAAGAAAATAAGGATGTTGCTGAGACGTTAATCAAAAAAATGGTTAAAGCTTCACAAGCAAGAGAGGCTGCCAGAAAGGCAAGAGAAGCTGCTAGAAAAGGAAAAACAAATAAAACTGAAAAGATACTTAGTGGAAAATTAGCGCCTGCTCAATCTAAAGATAAGACAAAAAAAGAATTATACTTAGTCGAAGGAGATTCTGCAGGGGGGAGTGCAAAACAAGGAAGGGATAGAAAGTACCAGGCTATTCTACCTTTAAGAGGTAAAGTCATCAACACTGAAAAAGCTAGTGTTACTGATATTATGAAAAATGAAGAAATTGCTACTATCATTAATACTGTTGGTGCTGGTGTTGGACCAGATTTTAATGCTGATGAATCACAATATGCAAAGGTTATTATTATGACCGATGCTGATACTGATGGAGCTCATATTCAAGTATTATTATTAACTTTCTTTTATCGTTATATGAGAGGATTAATTCAACAAGGTAAGGTTTATATTGCTTTACCACCTTTATATAAGGTATCAAAAAAGAATGGAAAAAAAGAACTTATTGAATATGCTTGGGATGATAAAGAATTAGATACGGCAAAAAAGAAAATTGGTAGAGGATATGTTGTTCAAAGATATAAAGGTTTAGGAGAAATGAATGCAGACCAATTATGGGAGACAACAATGAATCCAGAAACAAGAACATTAATACAAGTAACAATTGAAGATGCTGCTATTGTAGAAAGAAGAGTTTCAGTATTAATGGGTGATAAAGTAGAGCCTCGACGTGAATGGATAGAAGAAAATGTTCAATTCTCTTTAGAAGATAGTTTTTATTTAGATTAGGAGGTCTAACATGAAAGATAAAAAAATATTAATGTCTCTGGATGAAATCATGGGAGATCGTTTTGGAAAATATTCTAAATATATCATTCAAGATCGTGCTTTACCTGATGTTAGAGATGGATTAAAACCCGTTCAAAGAAGAATTTTATACGCAATGTTCAAAGAAGGGAATACTGCTAATAAACCTTATCGTAAAAGTGCTAAGACAGTAGGTAATGTTATTGGTAATTATCATCCTCATGGTGATACATCTGTTTATGATGCTATGGTTAGATTGTCTCAAGAATGGAAAATGCGTATTCCTCTTATTGATATGCAAGGTAATAATGGTTCTATTGATAATGATCCCGCTGCTGCAATGCGTTATACAGAAGCTAGGTTATCAAAAATTGCAGTAGAATTATTAAAAGATATAGATAAAGAAACTGTATTAATGTCATTGAATTTTGATGATACAGAATATGAACCAACAGTGTTACCTGCAAAATATCCTAATTTATTAGTTAATGGAGCGACAGGTATTTCTGCAGGATATGCTACTGATATTCCTCCACATAATTTAGAAGAAGTTATAGATGCGACAATCTACCGAATTAAACATCCCAAATGTACTTTTGAAGATTTACATACTTTTGTAAAGGGACCTGATTTTCCTACTGGAGCGATTGTAGAAGGAAAAGCTGGGATTATAAATGCGTTAAAATATGGTAAAGGAAAAGTTGTTGTTCGATCTAAAGTAGAGATAGTAGAGGAGAAGAATATTAACAAAATTGTTGTTAGTGAAATACCATATGAAGTTAATAAAGCTGAATTGGTAAGAAAAATTGATGAAATCAGATTTAATAAATCTATTGATGGGATTATTGAAGTTCGTGATGAATCTGATAGAAATGGATTAAGTATAGTTGTTGATTTAAAAAAAGATGTTAATGTTCAAAATACTTTAAATTATTTTTATAAGAATACTGATCTTCAAAAGAATTATAATTATAATATGGTTGCAATCAAGGATCGTAAACCAATATTAATGGGATTGGTTGAAATATTAGATGGGTATATTCAACATCAGATAGAAGTTGTCACTAAACGATCTTTATTTGATTTAAACAAAGCGGAGCAAAGAAAACATATTGTTGATGGGTTGATTAAGGCGGTTTCTATTTTAGATGAAGTAGTTAAAACAATTAGACATTCCAAAGATAAAAGTGATGCTAAAATTAATCTTGAAACTAAATATGGATTTAGTGAAAAACAATCTGAAGCTATTGTTATGTTACAGTTATATAGATTAACAAATACGGATATTGTTTTATTGCAAAATGAATTAAAAGAACTTAATACATTGATAAAAGATTTAGAAGAAATTTTAAATAATGAAAAAGTATTAAGAAAAGTTATTATTAATGAATTAAAGCAAATAAAAATAGATTATCCAACACCTAGACTAACTGAAATCAAGGATGAGATATTAGAAGTATCAGTTAATGAAGAAGATATGTTCTTACCGGAAGATATCTATGTAACTGTTACTAAGGATGGTTATATTAAAAGAGTTTCTCAAAGATCTTTTGGGGCTAGTGTGTTTTCGCAGTTTGGTAAAAAAGATGATGATTATTTATGTGATCTTCATTATGCTAATACATTAGATAAATTATTAGTCTTTACTAATAAAGGAAATTATATGTATATACCTATTCATAAATTAGAGGAATTTAAATGGCGAGATTTAGGTAAGCATATTAGTTATTTAGTAAAATTATCTAATGATGAGAAGATAATTAAAACAATATTAGTAAAATCATTTGATAAAGATGAATATGTTCTACTTGCATCAGCTTATGGTCAAGTAAAAAGAGTCTTATTAAAAGAATTTGAAGTTATTAGATATAGCAAACCAATTAAATGTATGAATCTTAAAAAAGATGATGAATTAGTTGGTGTATCTTTAACAGATGGTCATCAGGCTGTTGTTTTAGTTAGTCAAAATGGTTATGCTACTATGTATGACGAAAGTGAAATTTCTGTTTTAGGAATTAAAGCAGGAGGAATTAGAGGGATTAATCTTAAGGAGGATACTTTGATTTCTTTGTGTCATTTCAATCCTTTAAAAGCTGAAAATCTAGTTTTACTTTCTCATCAGGGTGGTATAAAACGTATGCATATAGCTGATATCCCACCATGTAATAGAGCGACAAAAGGGACTCTACTATTTAAAAACTTAAAAACAAAGATATCTACGGTTCATTCTGCATATATTTTACCAATAAATTCTACTTTAAATATTTATAATGAAGATATGAGCATTGAACTTACTGTAAAAGATTATACGTATTCAAATCAAGATTCTAAATTCTCTAATATCAAAGATTTTCAAGGTGATATTAGTTATGTTTATGTTGAGAATACTTTAACTACAGATTTGTATGATTCAAAAGAAGAAAAAAATAAAGAAACAATACATTTAAAAGAAAAAAAGGTAAAAAAAGAAACTGTTGTCAACAAAACTAATGACCAAGTTGATACTGGCGAAATCTTTAAGAATAAAGATATCTCTGAGGAAAAAGAAGAGAAATTTGAACCTATTTCATTTGAAGATTTGTTTAATGATGATTTTTAGAAGAATAAAGTAAAGCTTTATTCTTCTTTTATATATTCTTTAAACAATTTAATTAAAGCCCTTTTTTCAATTCTAGAAACATATGATCGGGAAATGGATAAACTTCTAGCAATTTCTTTTTGCGTGAGTTCATCCTGATTATATAAACCATATCTTTTAATAATAATTTCTTTTTCTCTATCAGTTAATACATTCAAGTGTTTTTCAAGCTTTTTAATTCGATCATCTTTTTGGATATTATCAATCATATCTTCACTAGGAGCTGGTATTATGTCTAGTAAAGTCATCTCCCCACCGTCTTTATCTTCGCCTAATACTTCATTTAGTGATATATCGAGATTTCTTTTTTTATTGCTTCTTAAATGCATTAATATTTCATTTTCTATACATTTGGCGATATAGGTTCCTAATTTGGTTGATTTATCTTGTTTATAACTATCAATTCCTTTAATCAATCCAATTGTACCGATACTTATTAAATCTTCTTGCAAATCTTTTTCGTTTTCATATTTTTTTGCGATATGAGCTACTAATCTTAAATTATGTTCAATTAAAATATTTCTTGCATTTTTATCACCTTTAAAATATAATTCTAAATACTTTTGTTCTTCTTCTTTGCTTAATGGTTTCTTAAATGTAGGAGATTTTATAAAAGAAACAAAGAAGATCTGTTCAAATAATGATAACAGCATTGAAAGCATATATTCACCTCAATCAACTATATTCGCTTTCGACAAAATATATGCTTTTCATAAAGGAAAAAATAAGGTAAAATAAATAAGAAAAAGGACGGTGGAACATGTTAAAGGAAATAAAATGTTATGGCTGTGGTGCTATTATTCAAAATAAAGATCAAAAGAAAATTGGTTATATACCAAAAAAAGAAATAAATGATGATGAAGTTTTGTGCCAAAGATGTTTTCAACTTAGACATTATCATAAGTTGACAGAAACATCTCTTACAAAAGATGATTATTTAAATATATTACAGACTATCGGAGATAAAGATTGCTTAGTTGTATATATAGTAGATTTATTTGATTTTCATGGTTGTCAGATACAAGGTTTAGTAAGACATATTGGCGGTAATGATATATATGTACTTGCTAACAAAAGGGATGTTTTACCTAAGTCTTTAAAAGAGACAAAATTAGAACATTGGGTAAGAAGACAATTAAAAGAAGACGGGATTAAACCGGTTAATGTTAAAATAACTAGTGGTTTAAAGAAGTTGAACTTTGATGAAATCTATGATGAAATAGAACAATATAGAAAGGGTAGAGATGTATATGTTGTAGGTGTTACAAATGTCGGAAAATCAACATTTATTAATGCTCTTTTAAAACATTATGCTTCAATGAATGATAATTCATTGATTACTGTTAGTGAATTCCCAGGTACAACTTTAGATCTTATTCAAATACCTTTAGATGGTACGAGTTACTTATATGATACTCCAGGTATTGTTAATGATCATCAAATGACACACCTTGTTAATAAGGAAGATTTGAAAACTATTGTTCCAAAAAGTGAAATAAGACCTGCTACATATCAATTGAATCATGGACAAACATTATATATGTCAGGATTAGCGAGAATGGATTATATCGAGGGTTCTATTGATAGTTTTACATGTCATTTTTCTAGATATTTATCTATTCATCGTACAAAGACTATTAATGCTGATGATTTATATAATCGTCATAAAACTTTGAAAATGGAAGTAAGTGGAATTGAAAATATAAGTCAAATGAAAAAATACGAATTTTCAATTGCTGGTAAATGTGATATTTTCATTTCAGGCTTAGGCTTTATAACTATAAACGGAAAAGGAGGTAAAATAAGAGTGTTAGTACCTAATGGTGTTTGGGTTCTAAAGAGAGAAGCTCTTATATAACAAATATGTTAACATCTAAACAAAAAAAATATTTAAAAAGTGAAGCACATCATTTAAAAGCTATTTTTCAAATTGGTAAAGATGGTGTACACGAGAAACAGATTATTGGAATCAATGAAGCGTTAGAAGCACAAGAGTTGATTAAAGTTAAATTATTGGATTCATGTCCTGTGCCAGTGAAAAATGCAGCATTAGAGATTAGTATGTATACAAAAGCTGAAGTCGTACAAATCGTTGGTCATACTATTGTTTTATATAAAAAAAGTGATAAGGAATTATATCGTTTACCATGAAAATAGGATTAATGGGAGGTAGCTTTGATCCTATACATTTAGGTCATACTAGTATTGTAGAAAAGGCAATAGAATTATTTGGGTTAGACCAATTTTATTTTATTCCTACAGGACAAAATCCTTGGAAAGACCAACAAAACGTGGCTGATGAACATCGTATAAGAATGATTGAAATTGCTATTAAAAAAATAAATAGTGATAAGTATATTGGTATTGAAAAATATGAAATAGAGCATAATGAAGAAAAAAATTACACATATAAGACATTAGAACATCTTATTAAAGAAAATCCTGAAAATGAATATTATTATTTTATAGGTATGGATCAAGCTGAAAAGTTCGAATATTGGAAAGAAGCTAAGAGAATTTCAAGAATGGTTCAGTTAGTATGTTTTAATCGTGGTGGTTATGCAAATGATTCTAAAAATATTAAAAAATATCATTTTATTAAAATGGAGAATAATGGTATAGAAGCTTCTAGTACTGAAATCAGAGAAGGCAAATTATCATTGTTAGATAAAGATGTTTTAAGATACATTTCAAAACATGGTTTATATCTAGAGACTATGATTAGACCAAGAATGAAGAAAAAAAGATATCTTCATACTTTAAGTGTAGCTTCATTAGCTGCTAAAATTGCTGAAAGTAATGGTTTAAATAGTCAACAGGCTTATATAGCTGGAATTATGCATGATGTAGCTAAAGAAACAGATTATGATTTAGCATTAGAATTAATGAATAAATATTATCCTGATTTTGTTGATAAACCAGAACCTGTATGGCATCAATGGTTATCGGCATATGTTAGTAAAAACGAATTTTTAATTGATGATGAAGTTATTTTAAAAGCAATTGAGGATCATACAACTGCTAGTCCTACAATTTCTAAAATAGGTATGTGTCTATATGTCGCTGATAAGTTAGATCCTTTAAGAGGTTATGATTCTTCTGAAGATATTGAATTATGTAAGAAGAATATTGTCGAAGGATTTAAGAAATCATTAATTTCTTTTTATGAATTTTCAAAGAAAAAGGGGCGTCATATTGATCCTTGTTTCTTTGATGTTTATAATCAATTTGTGAAAGGGGATTTAAATGGATAAATTAGAATGTGTTATAAAAGCAATGGACGATAAATTAGCAACTCATATTATTGCTATTGATATGAAATTGATTTCTCCTATGTTTGATACTTTTGTCGTATGCAGTGCAAGTAATGAAAGATTAATGCATGCGATTAAAGAGAATATTAAAGATGAATGTCATTTGAATGGATTTGATGTAAAAAGAATTGAAGGTTCTAGAGATTCTAAATGGATACTTGTTGATTTAGGAGATATTGTTTGTCACATTTTTGATAAGAATGAAAGAGAAGCATATAACTTAGAAAAATTATGGGGAGATATGCCTCGTATTGATATTAGTGGGTATTTATCATGAGTTATGAAAATTTTGCGTATTATTATGATAGTTTGATGGATCCTACTTTTTATGATGATTATGAAAACTTTATAATTAAACATTGTGAATTTGAAGATGTATTAGAATTAGGATGTGGAACAGGTGAAATAGCTATTCGATTATCAAAAAGAGATAAAGCTGTTTATGCTACTGATTTATCTGATGATATGTTAGAAGTTGCTAGAGTAAAAGCAATGAATGAAAATGTCACTTTGATGTTAAAGAGAGTTGATATGACTGATTTTTCTGTAAATCAGGGGGTAGATCTTATTTTGTGTCTTTGTGACTCTATTAATTATGTACTAGATATTAATGATGTTTTAAAAACTTTTCATAATGTTTATCAATCTTTGGAAGATGATGGCTGTTTTATCTTTGATATTGATAGCTTGTATAAAACAGATATTCTTTTAAATGATTATTTAGAGGAAGAAAATGATGTTGACTTTTCTTTTTATTGGAAAGTTGATTTGATAGAATCTGGCTATGTACATCATACTGTAAAAATTGAAGATAAAGAAGAGAATGATTATGTTGAAGAAGAACATTATCAGAAAACTTATCACCATACTGTGTATCTGGATCTATTAAAAAAGGCTGGGTTTCATGATATTGAATTATACAGTGACTTTGAAGAATTTAATGAAAAATGTGAGAGAATTATTTTTGTATGTTATAAAGGAGATAGAAAATGATTGGAATTATAGGAGCAATGGAAGAAGAAGTAAATGCTCTTAAAGATTTAATGACTGTAACTCGAATTGATAAAAAGCAAGACTACTTATATTATAGTGGTAAAATGGCTGATAAAGATGTTGTTTTGGTTCAAGGTGGTATTGGTAAAGTTAATGCTACAATTTCTACAACTCTTTTGTTGACTAATTATGATATTGATTTAGTTATTAATATTGGATCTGCTGGTGGATTAAAAGATTTTCAAAAAGTAGGAGATGTTGTTATTTCTGATAAAGTCGTTCATCATGATGTAGACGTAACTGCTTTTGGTAGAGAAATGGGACAAGTTCCTGGCTTACCTACTTACTTTGAGGCTAATAAACAATTACTACAATTAGTAAAAGAAATATTATCTGCAAATAATATTCAGTCGCATGTAGGGTTAATTGCTTCGGGAGATCAATTTGTATCAAAGAAAGAACAAGTAGACTTGATAATAAGTCATTTTCCAGATGCTATGTGCAGTGAAATGGAAGCAGCATCTATTGCTCAAGTATGTCATGTTTTTAACAAAAAGTTTATTATCACAAGATCTTTAAGTGATGTATTTGATCATGGAGATAGTTCTATTCAATTTGATGAATATCTACAAAAAGCTAGTCTTGCTTCAGCAAAAATGTGTCTAGAGCTTATTAAAAAAATTTAAGCAATAACTTAGTTATTGCTTTTTTTAGGAGGTGAAACAATGAGAAAAATTGAATTACTTGCTCCTTCTGGAGATAAAGAGTCATTAATTGCAGCTATCCAAAATGGTGCTGATGCTGTTTATTTAGGAGGAGATTCTTTTAATGCAAGAGCATCCGCTAAGAATTTTACAGATGATGAATTAAAATGGGCAGTAGAATATGCTCATTTAAGAGAAGTTAAAATCTATCTTACAGTTAATACGTTATATAAGGATGAAGAGTTTAATCGATTAATTCAATATATTGATTTTCTATATGATATACAAGTTGATGCGTTAATAATTCAGGATTTAGGATTGTTTTATATCGTTAAAAATCGTTATCCGGATTTTGAAATTCATATGAGTACTCAAGCTTCAGTAATGAATAAATTTTCGGCTAAATATTTTGAAAAAGAAGGAGCTCAAAGAGTTGTTTTAGCCAGAGAAAATACTTTAGAAGAAATAAAGGAAATTATAGATTATACTAATATAGAAATTGAAGTTTTTGTTCATGGCGCATTATGTGTATGTTACTCTGGTCAATGTTTAATGAGTAGTATGATAGGAAAAAGAAGTGGTAATAGAGGAGAGTGTGCTCAACCTTGTCGATTGCAATATCAGTTAAAAAAGGATAATGAGACTTTAAATAATAAAGCATTTCTATTATCTCCTAAAGATTTGAACACTATAGATAAAATTGGAGAACTTATTGATGCTGGCGTTACTTCTTTCAAAATAGAAGGACGTATGAAAAAACCTGAATACGTAGGTGCTGTAGTAAATGCTTATAGAAAAGCAATTGATGCATATATATTTTCTCAAAAAGTGAATTTAGAAAATGAAAAAAATCAAATGATGCAAATGTTTAATCGCGATTATACTGATGGTTATATTTTTCATGATAAAAAGATTTCTGATGGTTCTTTTTCGGGTAATAGGGGAATTATTATTGGTGAAGTATTATCTTATAATAAACGCAAGAAAAGAGTTCTTGTTAGGCTTTCTAATAATCTAAAACAGGGCGATAGTATTCTATTTGAATGTATTGATAAAGGACGTCCTGTTAATAAAATGTATAAAAATGATAAACTGATTTCTGAAGGTTATAGAGATGACATTATTGAAATAGAGTTTGATTATCATGTTAACAAGGGAAATCTGAGAAAGATTATTGATATTCAGCTTATTAAAAGTATTCAGAAGACATATGATAAAGAATATAAAAAGATTCTTGTGGACATTGATTTTAAGGCAAAACTTAATCAATCTCCTAAAATAAAAATATTTTATAATGATGTATATGCAGAAGTACAATCCGATTACATTGTAGATAAAGCATTAAAAACTCCAATAACAAAAGAAAGAATTGAAAAACAATTAAATAAGCTAGGGGATACACCATTTAAAGCTAATGAATGTACAATTGATATAGATGATGATATTATTTTTCCTATTAAAATAATCAATGAGTTAAGAAGAGAAGCAATATTAAAGTTATCGAATTTAATTCAGCAACAAAAAATTCATAATGGAATGAAACAAAACATTGAAATCAACGAAAAAGTAAATATAGTAAAAAAGAAAGAAATTGATGTTTTTGTATCAAATATGAATCAATTAAAAGCTGCTATTCAATATCCGATAAGATTTATATATTATCCCTATTCAAAAGATGCGCTAACTGCATTTCATATTTGTCAACAGAATGATATTAAATTTGCGTTATTTATACCTAGAATAGCAAAATCAAAAGAATTGCTAGAAATTAAAAATAGTGAGATTTACAAAAAAGTAAGTAAAGTAATTGTAAATGAAATAGGTGCATTGAAATTGTTTGATGATAAGGAAGCTATAATTGGTACCGGTTTGAATATCTACAATTCATATAGTTCTCAATATTTAAATAAAGAATGTATTCTTTCGTTAGAGATGGATAGAAATCAGATTAATCATCTTTACTATGACAAAAAAATTGTTCAAGTTTATGGAAAAACAGAGAACATGATAAGTGAATTTTGTCCAATATCACAACATTACTTTAACAAACAGGTAAAAAAATGCAACAAATGTAAAGAAGGTCAATTTTTTATTATAGATAGGAAAAATGAATCTTTTCATGTGTTAATGGATGAGCAATGTAGAATGCATCTTTTAAACTCTTTACCTTTATATTATGATGATCTGAATTTGTTAAAAGCTTCTTGTTTATTATTACATTTTACTGATGAAACAAAAGAAATGACAGATGAAGTATTAAATGATTATTTTACTAACATCATATACGGGCAAGGTAGCAAAATAAAAAAACACTTAAAATATACAAATCAATATTTATAATAATAAAAAGACGAAAAATGTAGGTTTATGACTTTTCATAAAAGAAATTATTTAAATTTCTAAATTGATTATCTATGAAATTGATGATATAATAATAATCAGGAGGTAAAGTTATGGCGATTGATATGGATTTAGCAAAAAGACTTAAGATTTATAGAAATTTTAAACATTTAACACAAAAAGAAGTTGCATCTCATTTAAATGTGCCTCACTCAGCAATCTCTGATATAGAAAATGGCAAAAGAGATATAACAGTTGGAGAACTAAAAATTCTATCTCATATCTATGGTAGAAGTGTTGAAGAGATTATGAGTGGAAAGAAATATGACTATTATAATATTGCCAATATTGCCAGACTTTTATCAGAGCTTCCTGATGACGATCTTAAAGAAGTTATGTTTATTATTGAATATAAACGAAAAAGATTAGAGGAAAAAAAATAAAGCAAGTATTGATTACTTGCTTTTTAATATGTTTTTGAATTCTTTCAATAATTCTAATCCTTCATCTAAAACATAATCGCATCTTTTAAAATTTTGATGATGATAGAAATGAATATCAAAGTTATCTTTATTGATTTCTGCTATGGCAAAAGTACCAAAACCATAACTTCCACGATTCATCATTATACTCCCAGGATTTATGAAATGAATACCTTTATAGAATTGATGAGTAGGTATATGAGTATGGCCATGAAAACAATATTTACAATTGTTTTGTTTGCATAAAGAAACCAATGTATCATACTCTAAATAGACATTATAATACTGACCATGTGTAATCAATATTTCATCTTTTATTAAATAAATAGGAAAATCAGCATCGTCATGATTTCCTTTAACACATAGGTAGTCCTTTAATAATGGATTATCTATTTCGAGAGAGGAATCTCCACAATGTATCATCAAATCTACTTTGTTTTTTAATCTGTTTGTAATGTTTTCCAAATACTCATTGAAATAATGAGAATCACTTACAATTAATATTTTCATATCATCACACTCCGTAATTTAATTATATCATTTTTTACGAAAATTAAAATTTCTTTTTTCAGACGCTCATTTTTCTATTTTAGAAAAATTTTTTCATGTAACTGTTTACAACTGTTTGTAAAATTGGTAAAATATAAATAGTGAAATAAATAAAGAAAAGGAGTAAATGAATATGAAAACAATTTTATTAGTTTGTTCTGCAGGTATGTCTACTAGTTTATTAGTAACAAAAATGGAAGCTGCAGCAAAAGAAAAGGGAGACGACGTAAAAATCTTTGCATTACCTTTTTCTGATGCACCAAGAGTATTAGAAGAAGTTGATTGTATTTTATTAGGCCCACAAGTTAGATTCCAAAAAGCTGCTATTGAAAAAATGGCTTCTGAAAGAATCGCTGGTCCAATCCCTGTTGATGTAATCGATATGAGAGATTATGGAACTATGAATGGTAAAGCAGTTTATGAAACTGCTTGTAAAATGATGGCAAAATAATAATCACTAATGGAGGGAAGTTAATATGAAAAAAATCATGTTAGTATGTGCAGCTGGAATGTCTACTAGTTTATTAGTTACTAAAATGAAAGCAGCTGCTAAAGAAATGGGAGATGAAATTGAAATTTTCGCTTTACCTATTTCTGATGGTGAAAAGAAATTGGCTGAAGTTGATTGTGTTCTACTTGGCCCACAAGTTAGATTCCAAAAAGCTCAAATTGAAAAATTAATTGCAGATGGTGGATATGATTTACCTTGTGCTGTAATCGATATGAAAGATTATGGTATGATGAATGGTAAAGCAGTTTATGAAACAGCATTAAAATTAATGAACAAATAATTATATAAGAGGCTATAAGCCTCTTTTTTATTTTTTTATGTTATGTTATAATAGCTTCGACCAAGAACTGGTTTAAGGAGGATATATGAAAAAAGCTATTATTACTGTTGTTGGAAAAGATCAAGTAGGAATTATTGCAAAGGTTTGTAATTTTCTTGCAGAAAAGGAAATCAATATTTTAGATATATCTCAAACTATTCTTCAAGGCTATTTTAATATGATGATGATTGTAGATACTTCTAAGGCTAACGAAGAATTTGGAGATATTTGTGATGGCTTAGATAAATTGGGTGAAGATATTGGTGTTAGTATTAAATTACAACACGAAGAAATCTTCAACAAGATGCATCGTATTTAAGGAGAGATGATATGATTAATTTATTTGAAGTAAACGAAACAAACAAAATGATTGAACAAGAGAACCTTGATGTTAGAACTATTACTATCGGAATTAGCTTATTGGATTGTATTGATTCTGATATAGATGTTTTATGTCAAAACATCTATAATAAAATCAATAAAATTGCTAAAGACTTAGTCAAAGTAGGGAATACAATTGAAAGAAAGTATGGTATTCCAATTGTAAATAAAAGAATTTCTGTAACACCAATTGGTATTGTTGGGGCATCTGCCTGCAAAACTACAAATGACTTTGTAAAAATTGCTAAAACGTTAGATCGTTGTGCCCATGAAATAGGCGTTAATTTTATAGGGGGTTATAGTGCTATTGTTTCTAAAGGAATGACTGCATCTGATCGTTTATTAATTCAATCTATTCCTTCTGCAATGAAGGAAACTGAACTAGTTTGTAGTTCTGTGAATGTTGGTTCAACTAAAACAGGAATTAATATGGATGCTGTAAAATTATTAGGAGAAACTATTAAAGAAACAGCTGAAATTACTAAAGAAAATGATTCTATAGGATGTGCGAAATTAGTTGTTTTATGTAATGCTCCAGATGATAATCCATTCATGGCTGGTGCATTCCACGGAGTAAGTGAATCTGATGCTATTATAAATGTAGGAGTTAGTGGACCTGGTGTTGTTAGAAATGCGATTAAACAAGCCAAAGGAAAGGATTTTGGTGAGTTATGTGAGATTATTAAGAAAACAGCTTTCAAGATTACACGAGTAGGGCAATTAGTTGCTTTAGAAGCTTCTGAAGCTTTGAACATACCTTTTGGGATAATTGATTTATCTTTAGCTCCAACACCTGCTGTAGGGGATAGTATTGCTGATTGTTTGCAAGAAATGGGATTAGAAAGAGTTGGAGCTCCTGGTACAACAGCTGCTCTAGCAATCTTAAATGATCAAGTTAAAAAAGGGGGAGTTATGGCTTCTTCTTATGTAGGTGGTCTTTCTGGAGCCTTTATACCTGTTTCTGAGGATCAAGGTATGATTGATGCAGTGGTGGCAGGATCGTTAACACTTGAGAAATTAGAAGCAATGACATGTGTATGTTCAGTTGGATTAGATATGATTGCTATTCCAGGAAATACAAGTGCTAAGACACTTTCTGGTATTATTGCAGATGAAATGGCAATAGGTATGATTAATCAAAAAACAACTGCTGTACGAATCATCCCTGTTATTGGTAAAGATGTTGGTGAAGTTGTTGAATTTGGAGGATTATTAGGATATGCTCCAATCATGAAGGTTAATACTTTCTCATGTGATGAATTTATTGATAGAGGTGGAAGAATTCCTGCACCAATACATAGTTTCAAAAATTAAGACGATTTATCGTCTTTTTTAAATAGAAAAGAGGTAGAATATATGAAAAATTTATTAATATATAATCATTTAATGGACAATGAGTACCTAAAAGAATGTTTAACTTTCTTACTAACCAAAGAAAATGAACAACATTTCATTTCCTTAATGATAGAAGCATCTGAAAAATATAATCTACATGATCATCTTTTTCAAAGCTTATTAACATATTTATTAGCAAATGACGAAAATGCCTTTACTTTATCTTTAGAAAGAGAGAAAGATGTTGATGATTATTTAGAAAGAGTTGTTTTGCATGATTTAGACATAATTTATGATTTGTTTCATTATGACTTTAGTTTTTTGAATGATTTATATAAAGATTTATTTTTTAATTTTAAGTCTTCCAAACCAATTATTAATAAAGAAATATATGATTTATTAAATCATCTTCAAATACAATTATCTCTTACTAATTCAAAAGAAGAATTTTATCATGTATTAGATAAACATTATAGCCAATACGGAGTAGGGATGTACGGATTAAATAAAGCATTTCGTTATTCTTACAATAAAATCATTCCTATATATCATATTGGAAATGAAACCTTTGATGATCTGATTGGTTACGAAAATCAAAAACAAAGATTAAAAGAGAATACAGAAATGTTTCTGCAAGGAAAAAAAGCAAACAATGTTTTACTTTATGGAGATAGTGGAACTGGTAAATCTAGTAGTATAAAAGCTTTATTAAATACTTACTATAAAGATGGTTTGAGAATGATAGAAGTTTATAAACATCAATTTAAAGATTTACCTCAAATTATTAATGAATTACAAAACAGAAATTATTATTTTATTATATTTATGGATGATTTATCTTTTGAAGAATTTGAAATAGAATATAAATATTTAAAAGCAGTTATAGAAGGTGGATTAGAGAAAAAACCAGATAATATTCTAATCTATGCTACAAGTAATAGAAGACACTTAATTAAAGAAACATGGAACGAAAGAAACACTGATGAAATCAATAGAAATGATGCAATGCAAGAGAAATTATCGCTTGTTTCTCGATTTGGCGTTCAAATCATGTATATACATCCTGGAAAACAGCAATACTTAGACATAGTGGATGGATTAGCTGAAGCATATAATATCAAAATAAATAAAGAACAGTTGCACAATTTAGCTCTTCAATGGGAGATAAGAAATGGTGGATATTCAGGTAGAAATGCAAAACAATTTATTCATACAATTCTTGGGAGGCAATAATGAAACCATTAACAATTGATGATTATGATTTAGTCAAACATTATTTAGAAAAGGCTAATTATGAAGGATATAATTCTAATTTTGTTACAATGATGATGTGGAATCACGAATATCATATTGAATATGAAATACACAATCATTTCTTAATTATGTTACATTATTATAATGACGATTACTTCTGGGCTATGCCTTTTACAACAAAAGAATATTATAAAGAAGCTATTGATTATATGATAGAATATAGTAAAAACAATCATTTTGAATTCAAAATCGATTGTGCTATTCAATCTTTTGTTGATGATATAAAAACTATTTATAATGATCAATTTATATATGAAAGAACAAAATATAATGATGATTATATCTATGAAAAAAATATGTTAATAACATTATCTGGAAAGAAAATGCAAAAAAGACGAAATCACTATAATGCTTTTTTAAAGAACTATCCTAAGTTTATATATAAAGATTTGGATTCAGTAGAAGATTTCAATGATGTTTTAGAATGTTATAGTCGATGGGAAAGTCATAAAGAAAAGAGTGATTCTTTAACTTCTGAAGTTTATGGAATAATGAAGTTATTATCTATAAAGAAAATCTTAGATATAGAAGCAGGAGCTATTTATATTGATAATAAAATGGAAGCATTTATTATTGCTTCAAAGCTAAATCATAGAACCATTCAAATCCATGTTGAAAAGGCTAATAAAAATATTAGAGGTTTATATCCTGCAATATTAAAAGAATTCCTTAAAAGACATTTTAAAGACTATTTATATGTAAACAGGGAAGAGGATATGGGATTAGAGAATCTAAGAAAATCTAAATTAGCTTTACATCCTATGAATATGATAAAAAAATATTGTATACATCCAAATAAATCTGAAGTCATCAAATGTATAAAAAGTGAAAAAGAAGAAATAAAAAAAATTTGGTATGATACATTTGATGACGAAACAATGAAATCTACAGATTTTTATTTTGAAAATTGTTTTAATGAAGATAACACTTATTTATTGAAAAACAACAACACAATTATTTCGGGGCTTCAAATAGTACCATTTCAAATGTCTATAAATTCTATAAATGAGGAGGTCTATTTTATATTAGGAGTATTCACAAAAAAAGAATATGAAAGACAAGGATTTATGAAAAAACTATTCAAATACGTGCTTTCACTAGAAAAGTATAAACACAAGAAAATATATTTACAAGCATACAATCCTGATATATATAAAAGTTTTGGTTTTTTACCTTCTCACTATCATTATAAATATATTATTGATAGACCGTTTGATAATTTTGATAAAGATATTTTAACAAATGATTATCAATTTCTTTTGGCTTTATATAATGAATTTGTAGAGAATTTTAATGAATATAGAATTAGGGATAAAGGATACTTTGAATGGCTAATTCAAAGATGTAAAGCTTTTGATGAAGAAATTAAAGTATTTTATTTTAATAAGCAAATTGATGGATATGCAATTTTTCAAAACAATGATGAGTTTATATCTGTAAGTGAAATTATTTATAAAAGTGAAAAGGCTTTGAAAAGAATGATAAATACTCTATTAGACATTAATAAGAGAGTTATTATTGAAACAGATTTGAAGACAAGTATTGTTGAAGACAAAGAAAAAATTATAGTAATGCTTTCTAACTATCATAATATCGATTATTCTAATAAATACATTAACGAAATCTATTGAGATAAAATATTGACATGATGATAAATTTTTGTTACATTAATTTCGTAGTTGTCATATTGGAGGTTAATTATGGAATGTTTTGACAAAGAATTACATGAAGAATGTGGAGTTTTTGCAGTTATAGGACACGAAGAAGCATCAAAATTATGTTATTATGGATTACATAGTTTACAACATCGCGGTCAAGAAGCTGCAGGAATATTAGTCAATAATAATGGTAAGTTTAATATTCATAAGGGAGAAGGTCTAGTTACAGAAGTATTTAATGCAGATAAAATTTCATCAATGAAAGGGAAATCTGCAATTGGGCACGTTAGATACTCTACTGCCGGAGGTGGTGGAATAGCGAATGTGCAACCATTCCTATTTAAGACATTAGATGGTTGTTTGGGGATAGCTCATAACGGAAACATTGTTAATGCTAATCTATTAAAAAAAGAATTAGAATCAAAGGGGAGTATATTTTCATCTTCTTCTGATACGGAAATATTAGGTCATTTAATTAAAAGAAGCGAGGGAAGAATGATTGATAGAATTTGTAAATCGTTAGATATGCTAGATGGCGCTTTTGCTTTTTTAATACTTATTGAAGATAGAATTTATGCAGCAAGAGATCGTTATGGTTTACGACCATTATCAATCGGTGTAATGGCTAATGGAGCATATGTGTTATCATCAGAAACATGTGCGTTAGATGTAGTTGGTGCTAAATTTGTTAGAGATGTTGAGCCGGGAGAAGTTATTAGAATTAAAGGTAATCAACTTATTTCAAAAATATATACTAATCAGCCAGTAATTGATAAAATATGTGCCATGGAATATATATACTTTTCTCGCCCTGATAGTACTTTAGATGGAATTAATGTCCATACAACAAGAAAATTAGCAGGTAAAGAATTATATAAAGAAAATCCAATAGAAGCAGATGTTGTTATTGGTGTTCCTGATTCATCAATATCAGCAGCAATTGGATATGCTGAGGAATCAGGTATTCCATATGAAATGGGATTAGTAAAAAATAAATATGTAGGTAGAACTTTTATTCAACCTACTAAAGAACTAAGAGAGCAGGGAGTAAGAATGAAACTGTCAGCTGTTTCCTCAATAGTCAATGGAAAAAAGGTAGTAATGATTGATGATTCCATAGTTCGTGGTACTACCTCAAAACGAATAGTTAGATTATTAAAAGATGCTGGAGCAAAAGAAGTTCACGTAAGAATAGCTTCTCCAGCAATTAAATACCCATGTTTTTACGGAGTAGATACATCTACATATGAGGAGCTTATTTCTAATAAAATGTCAATAGATGAATTATGTAATTATATAGAAGCTAATAGTTTGGCATTTATAAGTGAGAGTGGATTAGAAAAATCAATACATTTTAAAAAAGAGCATACTTGCGGTTTGTGCTTGTCATGTTTTAATGGACATTATGTGACAAAACTTTATAATTCATTTAAAGATGCCAATAAAGATGAAAAGTAAAAAAATTAAAATACACAAAGAGTCTTGATTGTTAAATCAAAACTCTTTTTTTCTAGGGTATCCAAATTATTTTAGGGTCATTTATATTTGGAAATGATGCATTCATTTCCATTTTTTTATTATAATATGAGTGATGAAAAAATTAACTGATATCTAATAAAACGTGTCTACCTTATAATAGATACGTTTTTTTACTTAAAATTAAAATTATAAAGAAATAATCAACATTTGTTGGGGTAGACATATTTCCTATATGACGCAACTTCGCAAAACTCCTTGTTTTAATTTGTGTTAACTTTAACAACAAATTCGTAATTTTGTAAGTATAAATCATAGCTATTCAATATAAGTATCACTTTTTTTAAAATACTAAATATAAGTAAGATTATCTAATAAATTTTATAGACATAGTATTTATATATTCATCATTTTAAAAAGACATTCTGTTGAATGTCTTAAGAGATGGTTATTTGAACTTTGCTTATTTTACTAGATATTTATCAAGATTTGGAGCAGTACTTGCTGAAATTGCTTCCAATATATAATCTAAGTTTTCAAAAACATAGTTTCTATTTTGATATTCTGGAACGACTTTGAATTTTAATTTTATAATGTCATTTTTTTGAGTCTATATATCAAGTGGATTATGTGAT
Organism: Bacilli bacterium; assembly: GCA_036308445.1. GTDB lineage: Bacteria > Bacillota_I > Bacilli_A > Erysipelotrichales > Coprobacillaceae > MGBC113645. The sequence goes on from JAXJVS010000122.1 coordinate 59,239, forward strand.
AATCAGTGTCATTTCTACTATAACTGCTTATATTACTATGAAATTTTCAGAGAGGACTGTATTATTGTCGAACATATAACCACAGTGAAAGATTTCAAAAGGAAGCACAAAAGGAATTATATAAATTAAAGGCGAAACTTCAGTCTAAAATTATTCCTGAAATCAATGAACTAAAAAACGTCATATCAGCATTATTAATAGTAGACAAAATATAGTAATTAGGAGTACTTCGCATAATGTATATTATGTGATTTTTAACGATTAAAATTATGTTGTCTGTATAACTAATATAATAGTTATAAATATCATCATGAATAACGCTAAATACATTATATATGATAATATTTTTTCTTTATTTTTATTATTGTTCTTTACCGCAAGAAATGAAGCTATAAACATTAGCATAGCGATAACATAGTTTACTATTGAAGGTAAAAAGCTAGAATCAATAGATATACCTGAAGCAAAAAACAAACTTCCTAGTAATAAGCTTGCTAGAGATGCCAAAACAATTTTGTTGATATCATTTTTATCATTCATATTAAATTTCCTTCATTAACGAATAACCAATGCCTGGATTATTTACGGAAAAATTATCAGCTATTGTTGCTCCTATAACAGCAAAGCTCTTCAATAAACCAAGATTTTTTTGATTATACATTTTTTTACTATACATTATTAGTGGTACGTTTTCTCGAGTATGGTCAGTTCCTTTATATGTGGGATCATTACCATGATCAGCAGTAATCATTATTAAATCATCTTCTTTAATAACTTTCAAAAGTTCTTCCAATAATTGATCAAATTCAACAATAGCTTGCGCATATCCCGCCGTATCTCTTCTATGACCATACAACGCATCAAAATCAACTAGATTTACGAAAACCAAACCATTAAATTCCTGTTTTGCTAAATCAATAGTTTTTAGCATTCCATCTCTATTTGAAGTTGTTTTGATTTTTTGTGATATTCCTTGATCAACAAAAATATCTGAAATTTTACCTATCCCAATAACATCAATATTATTTTCTTTCAAAGAATCTAAAACTGTCTTACCAAACGGTTTTAATGCTAAATCATGTCTATTTGCAGTACGAACAAACTCCCCTATTTTTTCTCCAATAAAAGGGCGAGCAATAACACGTCCAATTTTCCATTCATCCCTCATGGCAATCTCTCTGGCAATATTGCATGCTGAATATAATTCTTCTAATGGTATGTATTTTTCATTGGCTGCTATTTGGAATACTGAATCAGCTGAAGTATAGACAATCCAATCTCCAGTTTTAATTTGATGTTCTCCCCAATCATCAATTATTTTAGTACCACTTTCAGCATAATTACCGACACACTTTCTACCCGTTTTTTCTTCAAATAATTTAATAAATTCTTCAGGAAATCCATTATCAGTAAATGTTTTGAATGGTTTTTCTACTTTTAACCCCATCATTTCCCAATGACCAGTCATTGTATCTTTTCCACGAGATACTTCTTCGAGTCTTGCAATAGTGCCTAATGTTTTTTTTAAAGGATATATTCCTTTAAAATCACCTAAATTTCCTAAACCTAAACCTTCTAATGTAGGAACGTCTAAACCATTAACAAAATCACAAATATGTTCTAAAGTATTAGCGCCATAGTCATCATATTTTTCAGCATCAACAGCCTCGCCAATTCCTAATGAATCTAAAACTATTAAAAATATTCTTTTATATTTCATTATCATTACCTCGTTTTATCATTCTAGGATGTTTTTCTTTATAATCTTTAATTATTTTTTCTTGAGAAACATGAGTATATATAGTGGTTGTAGAAATATCACTATGGCCTAACATTTCTTGTATTGATCTTAAATCCGCTTCATTTTCTAATAAATGAGTGGCAAAAGTATGTCTAATGGAATGAGGGCTTATATGTTTTTTTAATCCTGCATTTTTACATATTTTTTCTAAAATATGATAAAAATTATCTCTACTCATTACATTTCCTTTTTGATTAATAAATAGAAATTTTGAACTTTTTCCATGTAATAATTCATCTCTATAGTTAGAAATATAATCTTTTAAATAAAGGCAGACCATATCATTCATAGGTACTATTCTTTCTTTATTGCCTTTACCAATGCATCTAAGCAATTTTTCTTGAATATGAATATCTGATAAAGTTAAGTGAGTTAATTCACTAATTCGTAAACCAGATGAATATAATAATTCTAGCATACATCTATTACGTGAACTTTTTGCATCTACCACCTTAATAGATGTTAATAACTGGTTAATCTCTTCTTTAGTTAAAACTATCGGTAAGGATTTTTCTGTTTTGATAGTATCAATTCTTCCCATGATATTTTCTTTAATCATATTCTCTTTTTGTAAAAACAAATAAAATTGTTTTAAAGATGTTATATGCCTTTTTATAGACTTTTTAGATAAACTATCATGTAAATAAGACAAATACTGGTAAATTGTATTTTCAGTAATTTCACGAATATCTATATTATTGTTATATACAAGAAATTTGTTCAAGTCCCTTTCATATGCTTCTATAGTATTATTGCTTAAGTGTTTTTCAATTAATAAGTACTCTATATATTCATGTATTGCTTCTTTTATATTCAAAATAATCACCAATATCATTATAACAAAATTCTATTAGTCACTCTACTAAAATAATTATATAATCTCAACAAGATTAACCCTAATCAATAATGATATAATAAAAACAATAAGAACAAAAATTATAGAATTGAGATTATAATTCATTATACTTTTACCATTAAAATTATCCTCGATAAAAAAGGTAACTATAAGCGTTTGGAAAGATAAAGTAATGTTTGGAAAAAAAAGGAGCAGAAGAAATAATAATTCAAAAAATAACTGTAATAATATTAGAAAAACAGAAATCGGTGTTAAATCAAATGATAAAACATAAATAGACGAGAAAGAAATCTGTATTCCTTTTAAAAACACCAGAAACAAAATACCAATAAATCCTAAATAGCTTGAATTCAAATATGTAAACAAGAAAATAATTATAATATTTTGAATTAAAAAAATAGAATATTCTGTTTGTTCTTTGTTTATAAAAAATAAGGTCTTGAAAAAAGAAATAACTTGTTTTGAACAATATTGGTATTCAAACAAACCAAATAAAACACCAGAAAATAGAAAAGTAAAAAAAATTATAATTAAATACTTTTTATGATTAATAAGCTTATGTAAAAAAAAGTTCATAAATATCACCTCAGTGAATTATATGAACTTCTTTATGGTTTATTCATCATTTTCTAAATATTTGTTTTGTATATTATTATTCAAAAGAGCTGATGCTTTTTTTAAAGAGTATTTTCCTTGTGATTCATATTCAATTCGCTTCAATATTTTATCAATTTCATCTTCATTGCTTCTTGCGTTAATATCATTAAACAAAGATAATTGCTCATTGATTTTATTTTTCTCAATTACATTATTGAGTACAACTCCTACTAATCTCAAAGGTTCACCATGATAATTTTTTTCAAATAATAATAGTGCCATACTATAAATTGTTTCAAAATCATTAAAATAGTAATCATATACTGTTTGTCTGGAAATACTTTTTTCTCTTGAAAACTTTAAAGTTATTGAAATAGAATTAGAAACCATATTTCTTCTTTTTGCTCTATCAGAAACTTCTTTAGATAATTCTTTGAATTTTGACTTCAAAAAATCTATATCACTACTATCTTCTTGAAAAGTAGTTGAATTACCAATAGATTTGAGCTGGTTATGATTAGTATTTATTTTTGAATAATCTTTTCCGTTAGCTTTTTGATAGTATATAAAAGCGTTTTTTCCAAAAATAGGTTTGACAATATCATAATTTTTTCTTTTTGCTAAATCACCAATTGTGTATATTCCTAATTCTTTGAGCTTAGGTGCAGTCTTTTTGCCAATACCAAACATATCATCTATTGGTAAATCCCATATCATTTCTTTAAAATTTTGAGTTGTTATCATAGTTATTCCCATAGGTTTCTTTAAATCACTACCCATTTTAGCTAGAAACTTATTGGGAGCAATACCAATGGAACATTTCAAATGTAAGTCTTCATATACATGCTGTTGCATTTTTAAAGCAAGTAATTTAGGTGATATGTTTTCTTTTCTTATATAATCCGTCATATCCACATAACACTCATCGATACTAGCGACTTCTAATTGAGTAGAATATTGACCAATAATTTCGAAAAACTGTCGTGATAAAGTCTTATATAGCGAAAAATGTGGCTCAATAACAATTAAAGAAGGACACTTTTCTTTTGCTAGATATAATGGCATTGCAGAATGAATTCCATATTTTCTTGCTTCATAAGAAGCAGTAGTAACAATACTTCTTTTTTCATTACGAGAAATAGCTATTGGTTTATTTTCTAAAGTAGGATCATTAGCTATTTCTGCACTTGCAAAGAAAGCATTTAAATCAATATGAAATATAATTTGCATGATTTTATCACCTCAAGATTATTTTAGCATATAATCCTTATGTGTATAAATATTTTCTTTTACAATATGATCTGCTTTATGAGCTAAACGAAGTTTATCTGCAATCATTGCAATAAACTCGGAATTTGTAGGTTTGGATTTAACAGCAGATACTGTATATCCAAATATATCATCAATTGCATCTGTATTACCTCTATTCCATGCTACTTCTATAGCATGTCTAATTGCTCTTTCAACCCTTGAGGATGTCGTGTTATATTTTCGAGCAATATCTGGATATAGAACTTTTGTTACTTGTCCAAGAATATCGATATTATAGTAAGTAGTGAGAATAGCTGTTCTTAAATACATATAACCTTTTATATGAGCTGGAATACCAACCTCATGTAATATTTCAGTAATTTCATTTTCTATTTTAACTTTCTGATATTTCTTTAATTCAGTTTCTGGTAAAATCTGATTATTAATTTCTACAGGAGAAGTAATAAACTTCAAAGTATTCATAAAATAATTCATTTCAAAAGGCACTTTAAAGCAATAATTAACTTCTAATTTTTCTAACATTTGACAAATAACAGGATTAACAAAGTTACTAATACAAATAACATTAGTATAACTTTTTTTATTAAACTCTCTTAACTTTGTTAAGACTCCAATACCATCAATTTCCGGTAACATTAAATCAATAATTAAAACATCACAAGTTTTTTGATTCAAGTAATTTAAGCAATCAGTACCATTTTTTGAAACACCTACAACCTGAAATTCTTTAGAGTTTTCCAAATTCAATTTTATAGTTTCAAATAATTCTGAATGTTCCATTGCGATAAACGTCTTTAATTTATCCATCTTCAATTTCCTCTTTTCCCTATCAGCAATCACAATTATAGTAAAATGTTATTTTTTTACGATACTTTATTTCAAAAAAGTCAGCAATTCCATTTATTTTTTTCTTTTAAATAAAAAAAAGACATATTTTCCCGACAATATGCACTATAAAATGTCTACTATTGTAGAAAAAGAAGGGGGAGTCCCCTTCTATTTGTCGTTTTCTAACATCCACTGTATAAATAAGCCATATCCAATTTGACTATTTGAGAGATCGACATGAGTAACACATCCTATTAATTTACCATCTTGTACTATAGGTGAACCACTCATACCTTGAACTATTCCATTTGCTGAATTAAGAACTTTTTCGTCTGTTACAGTAAACGTGATCCCTTTTATATCACTTTTTGTTTGCTTTTTAACTTCGGTAATTACTATTTCACACTTCTCTATCTTATTGCCTTCTAAAACAGTGTAAAAATATGCTTTACCTTTTTTTATTTCACTAATTTCAGCTGTTTCAATGAGTTCTTTATCTTCGATTTTTTCTACATTGTAGGATCCATATATACCAAATTGATTATTTCTATCTAATTCACCGATTTGAATATCTGATATTTCCGCAATTTTTTCTCCGGGATTTTTAGTTTTACTTTTAACTATACGTACAACTTTAGATTGATATATAGCACCTTTTACTTCATCAATATCAACTGATAAAGAGTTGTCATTCATCATATGTCCTAATGCACCAAAACGTTTAGTCGAAGGATTATAATATGTTAAGGTACCAATACCACTAATACCATCAATAACATATAATCCTGTAGAAAACTGATTATCCTTGTTTTGCAATTTTAGTTCTTGCTTTTTCGTTTGATTACTACTATTTTTAAAAGTTAAAATTATTTCTTGTGAGACTGCTGCCCTTTTTTCTATTTCTTTCATTAATTCTGAAATAGTTTTTACTCTTTGCCCATTAATGTGTGTAATCAGATTTCCTTCATTAAAACCATCAACGGAAGGGTTATATTCTTTATTATTAACCTCTATATTATAAGTACCTGTTATAAGGATACCATTATAATTCAGATCAATACCTATAGAATCCCCACCCAAAAGAACTTGCGCTGCATAGACATTTATTTGCGAAAATAAAATGGATATAGAAACAACAAGTGCAATACTTAACTTTTTAAAAAGCAAAGCATATACACCTCCTTGTAATCAAAGATTACATTATAGTATGGTATATATGCTTTTGTTTATACATCTAATAATTTTTGTGCATTCTTTCTTGCTTCATCACTAATATGATCTCCAGACAACATTTTAGCCAATTCTTCTATTCTACCTTCCTTGTCTAATAACCTAATCGATGAAACAGTATTGTTTTCTTCAGTTTCTTTTTCAATAGCATATTGATATGTAGCACATGCGGCAACTTGTGGTAAATGAGTTATACAGATTACTTGTTTATATTTGCCTAGTTTTCTCATTTTCTCTCCTATTCCAGATGCAACCTTACCGCTAACACCAGTATCCACTTCATCAAAAATGATTGTATCAATATATGAATTTTTCAAAATAATAGTCTTGATTGCTAACATAACTCGAGAAATTTCTCCTCCACTAGCAGTTTCATTTAGTGGAGATAAATCCTGTCCTTTATTAGTCGCTATCATCAATGTAACTTGATCTATACCTTCTTTATACATTTCGACTTTTTTAAAATCTACTTTAAAGTTTGCATGAGGTAAATATAAGTCTCTTAGTTCATTGATAACTTTCTCTTCAAATTTTTTGGCAGTTTCTTTCCTAAAAACACTTATTTGATTTGCTAATTCTAAAGCTATCTTTTTTTCAACTTGAATTTCATTTTTTAATTTTTGTACATATTCATCTCGGTGATCAATAATTTCAATTTTAGATAGAATTTCCTTTTTTTTCTTTTGAATATTCGTCATTGAGTAGCCATATTTTCTTTTTAAACGATTGATTTTAAATAAAGTATCTTGCAATTCATTAAAACGATATTCATCAAAATGAAAGGAATTATATAATTTCATTATTGATTCATAGGTATCTTTTAAATCATAGTATTGATTATAAAGATTATCATAATAATCTTCAAAAACTTCATCTTTAATTGTTGAAAGATCATATAATGCATCTTTTAATGAATTTAAACATTGATTTGACATGTGATTATCAAATGAGCTTATGATTTCATTTATCTTTTCAAAATTTTCTAAACGATTAAGTTCAATTTCAAACTCTTCAACTTCTTCATCACTAAATTGCACTTCATCTATTTCATTAATTTGACTAAGATAATATTCAACTTGTTCATCATTTAATTCCTCATTAATAACTTTATCTAACTTTTTTTGTAGCTCATTATAATTATTATAATGTGCTATATAATTTTGTTTTAACTCTTGAATACTTGAATCAGCATATTGATCTAATATTCCAATATGTTTTTTTAGAGAAAACAAGGATTGTGTCTCAAATTGAGAATGTACATCAACTAAATATGGCATAATTAATTTCAAAGCACTTAAAGATGCATTACGATAGTTAATTTTAATATTACTCTTTCCATTACTATATATTTCCTTACTAATGACAACTTCATCTTCTACATCTATATGCAAATCTTTACAAGCGTCAATAAATTCTTGATTATTAATTTCAAAAATTCCTTCAATAAAAGCTTTTTCAGCTCCTTTTTTTACAAATGAAGCCTGAGTCCTATTTCCTAATAATTGTCCTATAGCATCAATTATTATTGATTTACCCGCGCCAGTCTCTCCAGTCAAAGCAGATAAACCATGATGAAAATCAATTTGTACTTCATCAATAATAACAAAAGAAGAAATATATAAACTTCTAAGCATATTATCACCTACCTTTCAAAATGAGTATGAGCTTCTTCAACAACCTGATTAATATCAACTTCTATTATACAATCATCACATTTTTGAAAAAGAGCTAAAAATTCTATATTTCCTTCACCACCAGTAATTGGTGAAAAAGTCAATTTTCTTAAATAAAGATGATTTTCTTTGCCATAATTTATTACATTTTCAATAACTCTTTTATGTACATTTTTATCCTTTACAATTCCGTGTTTACCTACATCTTCTCTTCCAGCTTCAAATTGTGGTTTGATCAAAGCTACAATATAACTATTATCACTAATAATTTGAGACAAAGGAGCAAAAATTAATCGTAATGAAATAAAAGAAACATCTATTGTTGCAAAATCCGGTCTAATTTCAAACATATCTTCAGTAGCATATCTAAAATTAGTATTTTCCATTACCTTTACTTGCGGATGATTTCTAAGTTTCCATGCTAATTGATTAGTACCTACATCTAACGCATATACAAATTTTACACCATTCATTAGCGCACAATCCGTAAAACCACCTGTAGATGATCCGATATCTAGCATTATTTTCTCATTTATATCTAATTGAAAGAACTCTAATGCTTTTTCAAGTTTTAAACCACCTCTAGAAACATACTTCAAAGTTTTTCCTTTTATATACAAATTGGAATCAATAGGAATTTTTGTACCAGGTTTATCGATATAATCATAATCATCTCTTACGATTCCAGCCATAATTGCTCTTTTTGCTTTTTCTCTAGAATCAAATAATCCCTTTTCTACACAAAGTACATCAATTCTTTCCTTTTTCATCGAGAATCTCCTTTATTTTTAAATATAAGCTATCTTTATCTAATTTCTTTAGCTTTAATAATTCATTGATTTTTCCATGAGGAACATATGAATCATCAAGTCCCATACAATTCATTTCTACGTAATGATGATTCTGATGATAATATTGACTTATCAATGAACCTAATCCACCTGTTAACATATCGGTTTCATATATTAAAAGGTATTGATTTTTACTCACCAAATGATTTAACATCTCACAATCAATTGGTTTTATAAATCTAGCATTAATTAAAGAAACAGGGAGCTGTTTTTCTTCAATAAGATTTTTTGCTAATTCGACTTTATTATCATAAGTAATAACTGTTACGATAGATTGATTGTTTTCTATAACATATTCCCATTTACCTACTTCTAATGTTTCTAATGAATGCGTAGCAACCATATCAACTTCTCCTTTAGGAAATCTAATAAGATAAGGATGATCAAAATTACGCATTGCTGTATTGATCATTTTCATAGCTTCTAAACCATCTTTCGGAGTCATAATAATAACATTAGGTAATCCAGTAAATAATCCAATATCAAAAACTCCATGATGAGTGTCACCATCTTCACCTACCAAACCACTACGGTCAATACCAATCAGACAAGGCAAATCCATTCTAGCAATATCATGATTCAATTGATCATATGCTCTTTGAATAAATGAAGAGTAAATAGTAAGATACGGTTTCTTTTTCTCCATAGATAAGCCAGCAGTAAAAGTCATTGCGTGTTCTTCTGCAATGCCAACATCAAAACAACGATTAGGAAATTGTAAGAAACATTGATTTAATTGACTTCCATTAATCATAGCTGGAGTAATTACCACTATATCTTTATCTCTTCTCATTAAAAATTGTATATGATCAGAAATTATTTTACTCCAAGATATTTTATTTGTCTTTTCATTTTTAATAATACCAACATGATAATCAAATGGAGATACTCCATGATAAATACCTGACTTATCATTTTCAGCATGAAGATATCCTTTTCCTTTTTTCGTATGAACATGTAAAACTACACTATGGTCCATTTCTTTAGCCATTTGTAAAGCGCTTATTAAATCATTATAATTATGACCATCTACAGGCCCTATATAATCTACACCAAACTCAGAAAACATACTTTCTGCAAGAACTGTCTTTTTAATAGACTCTTTAATACTACGTGTACATTTATAAATCTTTTCTCCTAATTTTGTTTTAGTTAGAATTGAAGCATAGTTATTCTTCGCATTTTTATATTTTGAAGACCTTCTTACTTCATTTAAGAAGATACTCAAACCGCCTACATTCTTACCAATGGACATATTATTATCATTCAAAATAATAATAACTTTATTTTTTAAAGATCCCAAATGATTCAAGGCTTCCAAGGATTCCCCGCTCATTAATGCAGCATCTCCCACTATAGCAATTATTTCATGATTCTGTTGATTTAAATCTCTCGCAATCGCCATGCCAACTGCACCAGAAATTGCGGTTGAAGAATGACCAGCTTCCCAATGATCATGAACACTCTCATGTCTTTTTTGAAAACCACTTAAACCATTATATTGTCTTAATGAACTGAAATCCTTAGCCCTACCTGTTAATATCTTATGAACATACGCTTGATGACCAACATCAAAGATAAAATAATCCTTAGGAGAATTAAATACATAATGCAAAGCTACTGTTAATTCAACAATTCCCAAATTACTAGAAAAATGTCCTCCAGTTTTAGATACATTTTTTATTAAAAAATCTCTTATATCTTCAGAAAGATTCTCTAATTCTTTAATAGTTAATTTCTTCAAAAAAGAAGGATCTTGAATATTTATTAAATCCATTTAACTCACCCTTTTTAATATTTTTTGAAATAACTCTAAAATTAATCCATGATTTATTTGCATAGAATATAGATTTTCATAACATTTTTCAAAAAGCCTTTCTACATATTCTTGTGATTTATCGATTCCTAATAAAGATACATAAGTAGATTTATTGTTTACTTCATCACTTCCAATGGGCTTACCTAATATGTTTTGATCACCTATTACATCTAAAATATCATCCTGAATTTGAAAAGCTAAACCTAAATCAAATCCAATACTTCGCCAAATTTCAATATCCTCATTTTTAGCAATATAAGCTCCAATCACAAAACTAACAGCAATCATCTCTCCAGTTTTATAATGATGAATTTCTTTTAAATCATCTAATGTAGCTTTTCTATTTTCAAAATATAAATCTTGTTGTTGACCATAAATCATACCACCAATACCACTAGCATGATATAACTCTCTAATAATATTTAATTTTAATTTATCATCAATATCAACACTTAAAATGACATTAACAGCTTCATTTAATAAGGCATCACCAGCTAATATAGCGGTAGCTTCATCAAATTGCTTATGACAAGTCTTTCTTCCTCTTCTTAAATCATCATTATCCATACCTGGTAAATCATCATGAATTAAAGAATAAGTATGGATCATCTCAATAGCACAAGCAATATCTATATAAGGATGATAATCAATCTGATAACTTCTTAATGTTTGAATCATCATAAGTGGTCTTAGTCGTTTTCCAGGAGCCAATAATGAATATTTCATTGCTTCTTTAACTTTACCACTTTTGTATTGTTCAACAATCTCTTCTAACCTTTTGTTAACTTCATTTATAATATTATTCATATTTATTCCTCACTCAAAAAATCTTTAAGTTGACCATTTTCATATATTTTAGCAACCTTATATTGAATATTCTCCAATTTATGATTACAATATTGTGATAGTTCAATACCTTCCTGAAATAAAGCAATGCTTTCTTCTAAAGGAACTTCATTTTTTTCTAATAAACCAACAATTTCCTCTAATCTTTTTATTGCTTCTTCATACGACTTTTCTTTCATTATCTCACCTGCTTTACTATAGCTTCAATTTCTCCATCAAACATTTTTATACAAATTTCATCATCTATATTTATTTGTCCATTTGACTTTATCATTAATCCATCTTTATAGATAAGACTATAACCTCTAGACAATATTTTCAAAGGACTTAAAGCATCCAATTTTTCAATATTAATATTCAAAAAACTTTTTTTGTTGTTAATATATATCTCTTCACAATGACATAATTTACGAGTTAGATTGTTTAATTCTTGTTTATGATTTTGTTCAAAGATTTTATACCTATGTATTAAATGATCTTCTAACTGAGAAATCCTTAATAATTGATTTTCAAATAATTGTTCAGGATTAATAAAAAAATATGATTTACTTAAACGATCCAATTGCTTTTTTTCATTTTCAATTCTTTTGTCAATACAATGAATTAGCATTTTTTTTAACTGTAAATTATATTGTTTCATTTCTTTATAATCAGGTGTTGCTAATAAAGCAGCTGCAGTAGGTGTTGCAGCTCTTAAATCACTTACAAAATCACAAATAGTAAAATCAGTTTCATGCCCTACGCCACTAATTATAGGTGTTTTTAATTCAAATATTGTTCTAGCTAAAAGCTCTTGATTAAAATTCATCAAGTCTTCTATAGAACCTCCTCCTCTAGCAATAATAATAATATCAAAACCTATTCTATCAACCTGTTTTAGTGTTTCAACAATTTGTAAATAGGCATTTTCTCCTTGAACAGGAATAGGAAAAACAACGACCTTCACAAAAGGGGCACGCTGGTGAATAGTTCTAACAACATCCCATACTGCAGCTCCTTGTTTAGCAGATAATACAGCTATTTTTGTTGGAATTGCCGGGATTTTCTTTTTATTTTGTAAGGCAAATAATCCTTCTTTTTCTAACTTATCCTTCAACATTTGATATTGAAGAAATAAATTACCAACACCATCTTGTTGCATCGAACGAACATACAATTGGTATTGACCACTTGCCTCATAAACTGAAACTCTTGCTTGAATCAACACTTGCATACCATTTTGTAAATTAAAATTCAAATTCTTAGCATGAGCAGAAAACATAACGGCCGAAACTCTTGAAGATTCATCTTTCAATGTGAAATAAAGATGACCACTAGGATGTGGTCTATAATTAGAAATTTCACCTTTAATATATACATCCTGCAATGAAATGTCCTGCATAAATTTTGCCTTAATATATTGATTTAAAGCATGAACACTCACATATCTTTTTTCCATTATACAATCTTATGTAAAACTCCATTTATAAATTTATAAGAATCTTCATCGCAAAACTCTTTTGCATTGATAACAGCTTCATTAATAACAATTTTTTCATCTAAATCAGACTCTAAAATTTCACATACAGCAATCAACAAAATCGCTTGTTCCATTTTACTAATACGATCAATAGTCCAACCTTTCTTCAAATATTTTTCTATTAACATTCTATAAGATTGATAATTATCAATTGTTGTTTTAACTAACCATTTTGAAAATCTCATTAGATCTTCATCATTTAATAAAACATCATTTTCACTTAAAAATCCATATATATCTTCAATTGTATTATCAACCAATAAATGTTGATAAATACCAATAATTGCTTGCTCTCTAGCAATCTGTCTTCTAGATTTTTTCATTTCATAAACCTCCATAATTATAATTATTAACTATTTTACCATAAAATATGACAAAAATAAACAACATAAAGAAAGGTAAGAACATTATTGTTCTTACCTAATCGAAATCGATGTCATCAACGACAATATCAATATGTGTAACAGTAACTCCTGTCAATTCTTTGATTGAATTAGAAATGTTTTCTTGAATGCTCTTAGTTAATTGAGAAACCTTAACTCCATACTTAATTTTAACATGTATTTCAATATAAACATCGTTTTCTTTAATTGAGCAAGAAACAACTGTTTTAGTTCCAGATAAAGAAAAACCTTTAGAAGCATCCAATCGAACGTTTTCCATTTTCGAAACTGTTTCTTTAACAAGAATATCAAAAACGCGTACATTCATTGAAATTCGTCCATTAACTGTCCCTTGATTAAAAGTATAATATTCATTTTGTGCCATCTTCATAACCTCTCTTCTATTTCTATTTTATAGAAAAACAATATAAATTACAAGTTATTCATTAACAAATTTCACTTCTACTTGATACTCATCACCTAAACTTTGTAATACGGTTTTAATAACATTATTAGCATCACTATTTGTAGCATCCTTTTTTATGATAGTAACCTGAACTAGTTTTCCATCAATTTCAACATAAACATCCTGATACCCAGCATTTTGTATTAAAGTCAAGATTTCTTTTTCTTTATCTTTTAACTCTTTAGTTTCACTAATTGTTTCTAACGCTTTACTAATACTTTCTGAAGTACTTGATTCTTTAGCTATAATATCATTATTCTCCGCTATAATTTGATCTCTTTTTTGATCTAAAGCTGTTTGTAATTCTTCAATAGTATTTAAATCATTATTTGTACTTGTTTGAGTATCTTGTGATGGCAACATGATGTAATAAATAGATAATACAAGTATTAAACTAAACAAAGATAAAAAAGTAATTGCCTGTTTGTTCATATATCTCTCCTCTTTTCTTATACAATATATGATTCAAACTTAAAAATATGAAAAAAAGAGCTTATTTAGCTCTTCCTTTGTATTCACCATCTACAGTACTAATTTCAACAAATTCTCCACTTTCAATAAATAATGGCACACGAATTTGGAATCCAGTTTCTAAAACAGCATTCTTAGTTGCTCCAGTTGCAGTATCACCTTTTACTGCTGGTTCAGCTTCAGTAATCTGTAAAGTCACTTTTGCTGGTAAAGTAACACCTAATATTTCACCATCATAACTTGTAACGTCAACTTCATCTGAAGGTTTTAAGAAATTCATTTCCCATTTTAAACGAGAAGAAGGAATTTCAATCTGTTCATATGTTTCGTTATCCATGAAAACCAAGTTACTTCCATCATCATATAAGTACTGCTTTTTTGATTTATCAATCATAACAATTTCTACTTTTTCAGTAGGATTATATGTTGTATCTGTAACAGCGCCTGTTCTCATATTACTTCTTTTTACTTTGTATTGTCCAGATAAACGTGCTTGTTTATTTTGTTCATTTGAAATACATAAAAATAAATCATTTCCTTCAGCATAAGCATTACCTGGTTTTAATTGTTTAATAGGTACAGCCATATTTAATCTCTCCTTTGTTATATTTCTTAAGCATTATAACATAATTTATTTTACTATGCAATGCTCCAATTTGCTTCACAATAAAAATGCTAAAACAAATGATAAAATCAAACAAAAGATGGAAATATAGCGGAATTTTAAACGATGACTTCGATCATACAACATAGCCAAAATAAAAGATATACTAAATAAAACAATAATCAAACCTACCATTTCTTCTCCTCCTATTTGTATTCAAACCCTTTTATCTGATATGTATCAATATCTATTTCAACTATAAATTTATAATCAAAATAAGGATGTTCAGAACCTGCTGTAATTGTGTAAGTGTTATTTGCTTCGACATCATAATAAAATTCATAATTTTCAAACATAATACTATCACTGAGCAATAAATCTTCTTTGATTTCCTTTTTAAAATAACTACATAATAAAATTTCGTAATTTTTTTGTTTTTCCATTATCAATAAATTGTTATATAATTTGTATTTGCTTGATAAATTTGTAACATATAAACTCAAAAAGAAGGTTAGAATCAAAAAAAGAACTAGAACTATCTGTAATATACTTCCTTTATTATTATAATATTTCAAAATCTTCACCTATTAGAAATCTATATTTAGAATCATTTCTTTCAACAATCATATAAATAAAACTATTTTCCTTTTCAAAAGCTAATTCTTCTACATCAAAAGCAAATATTTCAAAACCAGGTGTTTTTACAATTCGCTGATTATCCAAATAAATTTTTGTATCTTCTAAATTTTCGTTTTTATAATCTAATTCGTCTGATACTTCTATTTCAGTACAAGTTAATAACTCTTGAGATATTTGTTTAGCTGCTATGTACAAGTCCGTTTCTAAACTTATATCTTGTTGACTATATTGAAAGACTTTATAGATTGATCGTATATTCATTACAATTAAACATAATACAAAAAAAGAAAACAACACCTCTACTAATGTAAAACCATCTTTATGACGTCTTCTAATGAACATTCTTGTAATACAATAACCTCCTTATCTTCAATTTTTTGAATACTAGTAGAAATTTTTTCCGTATTAAGTATCATCTGATTATATAAAGACAATAATAATACAATAATATTTACATATACAATAAAAGCAAATAAAGTTTCTACTAGCGTCATGCCTTTATCCTCTAACTTCAAAACAACCACTTCCTACTTGAAAAACAAAATCAATTTTTTCACCATTAATCCAATATGAAATTGTTTTAGCCTTATAGATATTACCATTTTCATTAAAAGAGAATTCATAGGATGAACAATATACAACACCATCCATTTCTAAAGTGGATTGATTTGATCTAGAACGATATTCCAAACAACTATCATATAAGCGTATTTCTGTTTTTTCTTTTGTAACGATAGCATTCATTTTCGCTTCATAAATGAAATCAGAAATCTGATCAATATACTTTTTTGTATCAATATCTGGTATATGATATTTCAAAGAAAACGCAGAAGTCATCATGATAATACTCAAAACCAATAACATTTCAATCAATGTAAAACCTTTACTATTTAACATAGGCCTGTCCATTTTTGATTTGAATCTTTTTGCCATTCGGACAAACTGCTTGCTTTTCTGTCAAATAAGGTGAACCTCCACTTGTTAATTGGGACATTTTTGTAGGTAATTTGCCATTCTCAATTTCATACAAAATAATTTGTGAATTAACAACTTCAATTTGAGCATCACAGCTTTTCTCTTTTACAATCGCATTTTTACTTGTAACATTTGGTATAACTAACAAAAGAATAATTAGAATTACAGAAATACAAAATACCATTTCAACTAAAGTAAAACCCTTTTTATTCATATCATACCCTCCTTAAATTTCACCAATAACATTCATCATGGGAATAATTATCGAAACATAAATAACAATAACAAACAACGCGACAAACACATAAATAAACGAAGTAAATACCTTCATAAATTTCTTTATTGTAAGTTCCATTTGGACAAATGTAATATCAATATAGTTTTGTAAGCCTAATTGATTATGATGTTGTAGAATCATTCGAAAGAAAACAAGTAAAAGTTCATCAAAATATATGAAATCATTTAAAATATCCTCAATGAGCTCACCCTTAAACATTCTTTCCTGAATCTCATATAAAATAATTTTAATATCAGTATCAATCAATTGTTTGTTTAACATATCAATAATAGTAATTGTGTCTAAATGTTCTTTAAGTAATTCATTATAATAAATCGAAAATTTCAATGAGAAATATTTCTTTAAAAGATTATTAACAATAGGTAAATCCAAATAAAACTCTATAATCTTGAATCTTTTATTTCTTAAACCATTGATAAGATGTGTCATTAAAATAATTAAAAGTATAATTAAAATAATAAATAAAACTGGAATAATTTGAAATAAGTATATAATAATCTTTAGAATAAAACTCAAGGAAATCCCAAAGGAAAAAAATAAATTATTTACCTCGGGCATCAATATAAAAACCACAAAAATTGAAAAGAAAAATAAAAACAATAATAACATACAAGGATAAGAAAGTTCTTTTTGGATTTTCTTAACATAACTATTTTGCATTTTACAAATATTCAAGCTATTTTCTATCGCTTGTGATAAATTGTTTTTCTTTTGAAAAAAATGAAAATACTCTTTAAAAACGGGAGGTAAATGACTTTTTTGAATTGCATCTTCTACAGAATACCCTTCTAATAAAAGATCTTGAATATTAATAATTTCTTTATGTGGTTCAATAGAGTAACAAATTTCCAAAACTTGTTGAATACTATATCCGTTTCGTAAAAGCAAATAAAAATTCTCTAGAAAAAAATAATCATGATTCATTAAATTCCACCTCGAATAAATCTTTATCCAAATGTTTTTCTTCAATTAATTTTTGAGCATTCATTAAAAAATTATAATAAGAATACTTTTTATGATGTAAAACATTCTGTATTTGATCACGTTTCAATAATTCTCCTAAAACAATAACCTGTTCATTCTTCCTATCATACTTAAGCCTTTGAGATAAAATTCCAATTAAAACATCTTCTAAATCAGTACTAGAAACAGAAAGATTCAAAAGTCTTTTTAAAGTTAAAATTGCATTACTAGCGTGTAAAGTAGTCAAGACAAGATGTCCAGTTAAAGCACAAGTTAAACATAATTTTGCAGTTACTTCATCTCTTATTTCGCCAATCATAATAATATCAGGATCATGTCTTAATATTTGTCTTAAAGTATCATGGTAGTTTATTCCTGCTTTTTCATTCAACTCTATTTGTATACAGCCATCTTTATGCATTTCAATAGGATCTTCAATTGTAATAATATTTAACCCTCCCTCCTTAATATATAAATCCAGTAAAGTATAAAGGGTAGTAGATTTCCCGGAGCCAGTAGCACCACTAACAACAAATAAACCATTCCTTTTTTTTACTAACTGATACAAAAAATCTTTTATTTCTTTGATTGGTGTAATTTGTTCTATAGTTAATACAGAATGATTATTTAAAATTCTTATAACAATACTTTCAAAATCCATAGATGGCAGATAAGAAACTCTCAAGTCATAATCATTATTGTTCACATTATAAACAAATTGGCCTGTCTGAGGTAATAAACGATAATTCAAATTAATATAAGATTTATATTTGATAAAATTCATAAGTTTACTACCCATTTCCTTTGATAAAGTATCATAATGTGTCAAATAACCGTATTTCCTCATTGCAATAGTTAATTTGTCTTTCAAATAAAAGTGAATATCAGTAACATTTTGGCTAATAGCACGATAAAGAATCTTTTCAAAAAGTTCATCCATAAAAAAACCTCCTATTATAATATTCTCCTTTTTTGGGCATTTTTCTTTTTTTATTTTCATTTTTAAATAAAAAAACCATTATATATATCTTTTTGGATATATATAATGGTTTAACATCATTTATGAATTCAAATAAGGATTATTCATTTGTTCTTCCTTTAAAGTAGTCTGTTCTCCATGTCCAGGATAAATAATAGCATCATACACTAATGATTTAATATATTCTAACGAATTCTTTGTATCAAAGTGAGAAGAACTAGGAAAATCATATCTACCAATTGATCCTTTAAACAAAACATCACCCGAAAAAATAATATTTTCATCAACAACTCTAATCATTGAACTCCCTTGACAATGTCCTGGCAAAAACAACCATTCTAAATGATAACCATTCAGTTCAAAAAAATCTTTAGCTTTTATTACAGGTGCCTGTAATATAACAGATCCTTGAAAATATGAAGATAAATTTAATTGAGGATTCCTCATCATTTCAATCGTTTCTTCATGAGCTATAATCGGGCACTTATAAATATTATACAAGTAATCAACAGCTCCTATATGATCAATATGCCCATGAGTAATCAATATAGCAGTTAATTCAATCTCATTCTCAATAAGATATTTATTAATCTTTTTTCCATTATCTCCTGGATCAACAATGAAACCTTTTTTATCATCATTAATCATTAAATAACAATTCGTTTGAAATGAACTTACAATAAACTTTTTAATCATAATTTATCCTTTCTAAAGAAAAAAAGCCATAAGGCTTATTTTTTTTCTTTATGAGTAGTTTTTTTATTACATCTTGAACAGTATTTTTTGAATTCAACTCTTTCTGGATGATTTCTTTTATTTTTAGTATTAATGTAGTTTTCTTCTCCACATTCTGTACATTTTAAAATGATATTTTCTCTCATATTTACACCTCCTAATGGCTTTGCCTAAATATAATATCATAAGACGCTAGAAATTGCTAGTCTTTTTAACAAATTTAATCACTCTTTACACCATATTTTTCAAAATATTCTTCTAAAATATATTTAGTCACTGGTTTACAAGAATTACCATTAATTTGTCTTTCAGACATACATGCAATAGCAACCTGAGGATCATCAATTGGTGAATAACCAACAAACATATGGTTAGGATGATCGACAGTTCCTGTGCCAGTATAGTCTTCAGCAGTACCTGTTTTTCCAGCTAAAGTAGAATTATTAGGTTTATAACCACTTCTAGCTGTCCCTTTACTTCCATTAACAACATTATAAAACCCTTTTTTTATTTGTTCAAAAGCAGTCGTATAACTACTTACATCATCTAATATTGTAATTTTCTTTTCATATTGTGTTAAAACTTGTTCTTCATCGTCAGCAACAAAGGAACTTTTAAAAAAGTGAGGTTGTACTTTAACACCATCATTAGCAATGGTAGAAACATATTGCGCTAATTGAATAGTAGTATAAGTGTCATATTGACCAATAGCCAAGTCCAATAACTTTCCTGCTTCTTCTGGTCCTTTATAACCTAAAGCCTCATTAGGCACATCTAGACCAGTTTTCACTCCTAATCCCAAATCTCCTAATGCATTTCTAAAAGTATCGAAGGCATTTAAATCAATATCAATAGATTGATTATATACATACTCATCGCCACCTAATTTAATAGCACACTTAAACATATAAACATTTGAAGATCTTTCTAATGCAGTAATTTCATTGATATTACCCATAGTTTCATGAGACTTTTTCTCTTTAGTTCCTCTAATTTTGATTGGTTCATCTTTTAGCACAGTATTAGCTTCAATAATGTCGTTCTTAAAGAAAGTATAAATACTTCCACCTTTCACACTAGAACCCATTCGATATGCCTCAGTATAAGCACCATTTGTCCAATCAATAACCTCTCCATCAGACCATTTTTTTCCAGACATAGCTAAAATCTCACCATTATTAGGATCTATTAAAATAACAAATAATTTATTATGATATTGATCATGGTAACTCTCTAGCTGCTGAGCAACCATCTCGCTTAATTTCGTCTGCAATTCCCAATCAATAGTCAATTGAATATTCGATCCTTGTTCACCTTCATCAACAGTTTCAATAATAGGATTTCCACTTGTATCATAAGATAATTTATATGTCGCATTAGTTCCAGCTAAAATATCCTGATACTGTGCTTCTAATCCGCTAGTTCCAACTCTCGAGTTATTACTGTAACCTTTAGCCAACAATAATTCTTGCTGATCCAAAGGTAACCCACCTTTCTTTGTTGTCACACTACCAAAAACACTTTTAAATTCAGTGCCATATTCATAAGCTCTTTTCCAATCAGTAGTAACTTTTACCCCTCTAAGCAAATAAGAATTTTCACCAATAACACTTGCCTCTTTTACTGAAAGACCCTCAATCAACGTTGCAGACCCAGAAGTACAATTATTGATTGAAAACAATAATTTATAATACTTTAAATCGTATTCAGTCAATTTTTCTTCAAGTATCTCTTTTGTTAGTTTAGATAATTGAATAGAATAAAGTGCTTCAGTAGAATCATCACTCTCATCAATTGCTTGTTGTTCTTCTTCAGTTATTAAAGAATTAACATAATCTACATCTTTTTTTATTAAATAATCCTTCTTTTCTCTATCTGTAATCGTTGAAGTATCTATATTGATATTATCAATAAGGAAATTAATCATAACTTCAATTTCTTCATTCTTTATTCCTTTTACTGAATAATAGGTTGCACAAATAATTTTTTCATTAAAAACTAATCTTTTATAATTACGATCATAAATACATCCTCTTAATGACTCAGCTTCAATAACGTTTGTATTGTATTGATTTAACTTGGCATTATAATATTCTTGATTTTTTACCTGTTTTATAAATAAAGTTGATACTAATACAACTCCTAATAAAACAATCATTCCAATCATCAGATAAAATCTTCTAGAGATAACATTATCAGTCTGATTCTTTATTTCTGTTTGTATTTCTTTTGTACCTTTAAATTTAATCATTGATTTTTTAAATTTCATATTGTTACCTCCTTGACTTATTATATTATAAACATTTTAGAAAGTAAATCAACAAACAATAAATCCAAAATATAACACAATTAAAAAGATTAAACAAAATAATTGTCTAATCTTCATCAACTGATAATATAGCCATAAAAGCTTCTTGAGGTATTTCAACACTACCAACAGCTTTCATACGCTTTTTACCTTCTTTTTGTTTTTCAAGTAGTTTTTTCTTTCTGGTAATATCTCCACCATAACATTTTGCTAAAACATTCTTTCTCATTGCTTTAATATTTGTTCTAGCAATCACCTTACCTTGCAGAGCCGCCTGAACCGGAACTTCAAACATTTGTCTAGGAATAATATTCTTTAATTTTGTACAAATTAAATTACCACGATGATAAGCAAAATCTTTATGAACAATAGTAGATAAAGCATCAACAACATCACCATTCAATAAAATATCCATTTTTGTTAATTTGCTGCTACGATAACCATTTAATTCATAATCCAATGAAGCATATCCCTTTGTACATGATTTTAACTTATCAAAAAAATCATAAACGATTTCACTTAAAGGCAATGAATAAATAACATTTCTTCTCGTATCATCAATATACTCAATATCTTCATACTCACCACGTTTTGATTGACATAATTCCATAATTGGTCCAACATATTCTTCTGGTGTCATAATAGCAGCACGAACATAAGGCTCTTCAATACGATCAACTTTCTGTGGTTCTGGCATCATTGCAGGATTATCTACTTCAATCATATTTCCATCAGTTAAATAAACATGATAAACCACGGAAGGGGCAGTAGCAATCAAATCCAAGTCAAATTCTCTTTCTAATCTTTCTTCAATAACATCCATATGCAACAATCCTAAAAAACCACATCTAAATCCAAAACCTAAAGCTTGTGATGTTTCAGGTTCGAACACTAGAGAAGAATCACTTAATTGCATTTTTTCTAAAGCTTCTCTTAAATCTTTATATCTTGCGTTATCTACCGGATATAAACCACAGTAAACCATCGGATTCATCTTTCGATATCCTGGTAACGGTTCGTTAGCCTTGCTTTCTAAAGATGTAATAGTATCCCCAACATTAACATCCTGTACTGATTTAATAGATGCAGCAATCCATCCAACCTCACCAGTAACTAATGTATCCTTCTTTATTTCTTTAGGAGTTCTCACTCCTAATTCTAAAACTTCATAAGTAGCACCAGTAGCCATAAATTGAATGCGATCTCCTACTTTAATTTGTCCTTCTTTAACACAAACAAAAATAATAACTCCGCGATAAGAATCATAAAAAGAATCAAAAATCAATGCTTGTAAAGGATTATCAATAGAACCTTTAGGAGCAGGAACATCTTTTACTATTTGCTCTAACACCGCTTCAATATTCAAACCACTTTTAGCCGAAATGAGAGGCGCTTCATCAGCTGGAATTCCAATAATTTCTTCTATTTCATTAATAACACGTTGTGGATCAGCACTAGGTAAATCAACTTTATTAATTACAGGTAATATTTCTAAATCATTATCTAATGCAAGATACACATTTGCTAAGGTTTGAGCCTCAACTCCCTGAGCTGCATCAACTACAAGAACAGCTCCTTCACATGCTGCCAAAGATCGAGATACTTCATATGTAAAATCGACATGGCCAGGTGTATCTATCAGATGGAGAACATATTCATTTCCGTCTTTAGCTTTATATTTTAATTGAACTGCATTCAGTTTTATAGTAATACCACGTTCTCTTTCAAGATCCATACTATCTAAAAGCTGATCTTTCATTTCTCTATCGCTTACAGCACCAGTAACCTGTAAAATACGATCAGCTAAAGTGGATTTTCCATGGTCAATATGTGCAATAATAGAAAAATTACGCATTAAAGATTGATCAATAGTCATAATTATCCTCCTTTTTGTTTCTTTTCTATTTTACACAATTTGTAGTAAAAAAACAACTCATTTAAGATTCTGTAAATAATTTTCTATAAATGACACATGTTCAACTTTGACTTCAAAAGTTGTTATGGATCTATTCTCATCATCCTCGTAACTATGAGATTGAATTCTTCCTTTCACACCGATCAAACTGCCAACTTCGCAACAATCAATAACTTGCGCTGCTAAAGCACGCCAAAACAAACAATTGATATAATCATTTTCTTTTATACCAAGATTATTACGATATGGTCTTTCTACTTGGATAATGGCATTAGCCATTTTTACCCCATTATGAGTTGTTTTTAACTCTGGCTTACTTGCTAGTTTTCCTATAATAATAACTTCATTAAACATATATATAACCTCCTTACAAACATGATTATAATAAAGAACTAAAATAACTACAAATTCCCATTTTTATGAAATTGGGATAAAAAATCGTCCAAATTAAACAACATTTCAAAAAAACACACCCAATTCAACAAAATTGGGCTAAAAAAAATCCCAATTCATTAAAATTGGGAAAATTCAATAAAATAAAAAGTGATATTTAACATATCACTAATCTTTAAACTTCTTTTCATATAAACTCATTAATTCATCTAAACTCATAGAATCATCTATTTCATCAATCAAAGAATCAGACTCTTGATTAGAAAAATCCAACTTAAATTCACCTGTTCTTTCTTCTATAATTCTTAGCTGATCCTTCTCCTCTTCAATAATGCTAGCTATATTTCTTAAATTATCTTCAACAGTTTCTTCTTGTAATTCTGGTTTAGCTTTTTTTATTTTTTGAGGTTCTGGCGCTTCTTCAACTACCAAATCTGCAGGACCATAAAATGGACTTATAACAGGAACCAACTGATCTTCCATTTTTCTCTTTTTCACTTTTTTAGGAACTGGCTTAGGTCTTATAGATTCATCTACCTTTGATTTTTTTAATCCACCAATCGGTGAGATAATCTGACTCATTTCGTATGGTTTATTTTCTTTTTTAATTTCTTTTTTTTCAGGTTTCACTTCTTTTTCTATTTTTATTTCTACTTCTTCATCATAAATTAAAGGAGCACTAAACTTTTCTTTTCTTCTTTGTTCAACAACAGGATCAACAGTATCAAATACTTTTTCTTCCTCTTCCTGTACATCTCTAAAAAACAATTTTTTAAACATTTAAATTCCTCCTATCCAAAAAAAGATTGACCAATAGAATACTTATCTTCATCTAAAACAAGAATCCCTCTCTTCATAGGAGCGTTTTCTAAAGCTAGTTCTCTTGCCGAGCATAACATTCCATTAGATTCAATTCCTCTTAATGAAGAAGGTTTAATAATTAATCCAGAAGGCATTACAGCACCAATCTGAGCCATAACTACCAATTGTCCTTCTTGAACATTTGGTGCCCCACAAACAATAGTATGTACTTCTGTACCATCGTCAACCTTACATATATGCATATGATCAGAATCAGGATGTTCTGTCATTTCAATAACTTTTGCAACTACAAAATGATCATTGAAATCAGAAATAACATGATCATAATTATATCTATCTAATAAATCATTCATTTCTTCAACAAAATTTTCAGTTATTCTTACTTTTCCATCATTCAGATCATTAAAATACAAAGAAGCATTAAAAATATTATATCCAATAATTTTATTGCCTTTTTTTAAAACACAAACATCATCTTGTCTTAAATAAGAATCAATATTTCTTTCATCACATAATCTAACTAGTAAAACATCACCTATATTCTTACTATTATAAAAAGCATGTAATATCATAATTCCTCTCCTATTCTATTTCGTCTATAAATGACTGAATCTCTTCTTGAGTTTTTCTTAATTTGCTTACAAAGCGAGAAACTTCTTTACCATCTTTATATGCTATGAAAGAAGGAATACCTAAAATATCCAAGTCAATACACAAATCAACCATTTCATCTCTATCAATATAATAGAAATCCCATTTAGGATTATCATTAACCAAATCTTCAATAAAAGTTTTTAAAAAATGACAATCCGGACACCATGTTGTAGAAAAAACCAAAATAGAATTTCCTATAATCGCATTTTCGTAATCTTTTATATCATTAATTTTCTTTAAACTATCCATAAATTATTCTCCTTTAAATGTTGTAACTATTCTATAAATTGGCCCAAAAGGAGAAAACTTTCTTTCATATTCAGTTTGAATATTATCTTCATAACCATCACTATTATGCAAGTCTAAACAAACATCAATAAAATTCATTCCAAATTGTTGAAAAGATATTAATGAATATTCAAACAAAATACGATTATCAGTTTTCAAAATCAATTGACCTTCATCTTTCAAAATATTTTTATAAATTGGTAAAAAATTTTCTGAAGTCAATCTTCTTTTAGCGTGCTTTTTCTTTGGCCATGGATCGCTAAAATTCAAATATATACCATCAATCTCGTTTTCATCAAAAACTTCCATTAAATTGGAAGCATCTTCTTTCATCAAACGCAAATTAGGTAATACTATACCTTCATCATCAATTTTTTTAACTGCTCCTAACATAACTGTAGGAAACTTTTCAATCCCAATAAAATTAATTTTAGGATATCTTTTTGCATTTTCAATAATGAAATCACCTTTACCCATACCAATTTCAATATAAATAGGTTGATCATTATTAAAATACTCTCTCCATTTACCTTTCTTTTCTAATGTATCTAATATTACAAAATCTTTATGATCTTCTAAAATTTCATTTGCTTTTGGATTATTTCTTAAACGCATAATTCCCTCCACTTTTTATAATTGTATCATATTCTCATCTTTTAATCTATCTAATTCTTCATTAGTTAATCGACGATATTCACCTAATTCCAAGGTATCATCTAAAACTAGATTTTTCATTTGAATTCTTTTTAAATAAACAACTTCCTTACCAACTGCTTTAAACATTTTCTTTATTTGATGAAATTTACCCTCATATATTTCAACTTCAACTTCACTATAATCTCCATCAATCTTCAATATTTTTAAATTAGCACTCATACATTGATAACCTGTATCGATTATTATACCATTTTTAAAACTAACAATATCATTTTCATCTACAATCCCTTTTATTTTAGCATAATATATCTTTGAACAATGTGATTTAGGTGATAATAATTGATGTGCTAAAACTCCATCATTAGTTAACAGCAACAATCCTTCAGTATCAATATCTAATCTACCAACTGGAAAAAGATCATTTCGATAATAATCTTCAATCAACTCAACTACTGTAGGATAAATATTATCTTCCGTTGCACTGACATAACCATCCGGTTTATTCAACATATAATAAACATATTCCTCATATTCAATTTTCACCCCATCAACTATAACTTCATCATCAATAGGATCAACATGTTGTTTATCTTTTTTTATAACACTACCATTAACTTTTACATACCCTTTTTTTATAATATCCTTAACTTCTTTTCTTGTTCCAAAGCCGCTATGAGCCAATAACTTATCTAATCTCATCACTTACCTCTAAAAATAATTCTATTTTATCATTTTTTTCATCATAATAACTAACGTATAATTTGATTTCTTCTCTCATTGAAGAAACTCCAGATAATTGAATACCTTTATAATATCCCTCTTCTTTATTGACATAATCTTTTTTCAAATGAAATAAATCATCATCAAAAATACCAATACAAGGAAATATATCATCTATATTCTCATTACAATAACACATTGCTGTAATATCATACATAAGATTATCAGGATTATCAATAATTAAATCATATCGATATTGATTTTCTAACTCATTATATACAACATAAACATCAAAATCACATTCAACATCAAATTTTGTTTGTTGTAGCAATCTATCTTGAATTTGATGATATTCATCAAATTGTTGACTTTCTACCGATTTTGAGTTTGAACAACCACAAAATAAAAAACAAAGTATAATAACAAATAACTTTTTCATTATTTCATCACCATTTACTATTATAACATGGTTTAATCGATGAAAAAAGAGCTGTAATTATCTTTTTACAGCTCTTTGATTATCACTATCTAAGTTCAAAAGTATCACAAGAAGTTTCTTCAACATCTTTCGCACTTTGACAACGACAATTTCCAACTAAAATACTACTTGCTTCACAACGTTTATCACAATTAAATTTACAGCTTTCAACATTACATCTTACATCTTTAGCCATAATTTTCACCTCCATAATTTATTATGGCTAATCAGAAGATGAATATTCAATAAGACAACTAAAACTATATTCTAAATTTCCATTTAACGCAGTCATCGCAACACTATAATGAATATTTATTATTTCTGGTTTTTCATTTGTAATAAAATCATTAAGCGCATCTTCTAAATCAAGTTCGTGAGTCTTTTCAATAATCTTTATCTTCATACAAAAATTATATCAAACTTGAAAATAGAAGTTTGTCGTTATTGGTTGACTTCAACAGTAAAAATACAAGTAAAAGTATTACCTTCTTCTAATGCAACGACTCCTTCTTTTTCTTTAAAATCACCACTAAAATCTACATAATCACTATGTCCAACCCAAGGTTCGATTGCTATTAATCCACCTACATGCTTACTTGCCCATATACCTAAATGATTAAAATTATCCATAATAAATCTAATTGATTTATTATGATTTAAAGATTTTAAACTTACTGATTTTGATTTAAAATTTTTTACAACAATAGCATCATTATTAAATAATTCTTGTCTCACAAAAAATCTCTTTTCATTTTCAAATAACAATTTTGTTTCTCTTGACATTCCTTTTCTTGCAACATCAATAATCTTTTGTTCTAAATACTCATTTTCTTCAAATTCTATATAGTAATCATTACTAGACTCATCTTCTAATAGCGGACAAGCAAAGGCAGGATGTCCACCAATCTGGAAGAAAATGACTTTATTATCTTTATTAATAACTTCTGATTTACATTCCAATCGATTTTCTTTTAATGTATAAGTTACTTTTAATTCAAATAAGTAAGGGTATTGTTTTAAAATTTCATCATTCGGTTTTAAAACAAATTCAACACACGTATCACTTGACTGATGAGTTTCATAAACATTATGTCTTGAAAAACCATGTTGAGTCATAGTGTATGTTTTCTCTTCTATTATACATTCATTATTTCTTAAAGCACCAACGATTGGAAAAAGAATTGGCGCACTGTTAGCCCATAAAATAGGATCCCTACGCCACATATAATTTAATCCATCCTGTT
Organism: Bacilli bacterium; assembly: GCA_036308445.1. Lineage (GTDB taxonomy): Bacteria > Bacillota_I > Bacilli_A > Erysipelotrichales > Coprobacillaceae > MGBC113645. Next base: position 88,523 of record JAXJVS010000122.1, read on the forward strand.
GACCTACTATCTTAATAATTTCAGCACCTTTAGGATTCAATTCAACCTCAAGTAAATCATTTTTTAAAACAGTCATAATACCCTCCTATTTCACATTTCCTTTTATAATCACATTTTTAATATCGATATCTTCATCAATAAAGATAATATCAGCATAATTACCCTCTTTGATTTCACCAATCATATCTTCATGAAGACTTTGTGCAGGATTATAAGTTGCTAAATTAATAGCTTCATACAATTCCAAGTTCAAATTTTGATATGCATTTTTTACACATTCATTCATATTAGCAATACTTCCTGCTAAAGCACCATCTGCCAATCTAGCCTCTTTACCTACTACATAGACTGGTTGGCCACCTAAAGAATAAGTACCATCAGGCAATCCAGCAGCTTCCATAGAATCAGTAATTAAAACAACCTTATCTTTCCCTTTAGCTCTTAATAATGCTTTAGCGGCTGCAAAATTAACATGTATACCATCTAAAATCAATTCAGCATAAACACTATCATTAATCATAATAGCTCCTACAACTCCAGGTGCTCTATGAGTTAAAGGTGTCATAGCATTATAAGTATGTGTACCAGAAGTTGCACCAGCATCAACAGCCTTTTGAGCTTCTTCATAAGTTGCATTTGTATGTCCCATTGATACAACTGTATTCTTATCTTTTAAATATTCAATTAATTCAATTGAATGATCCAATTCAGGAGCAATTGAAATTTTTCTTACAATATCTTGATTATCTTTTACAAAAGATAAATAATTTTCAACAGTAGGTAAGATCATACATTCTTCAGGTTGTGCTCCTTTATATTTTTTATTAAAGAAAGGACCTTCTAAATGAGTTCCTAAAATTTGAGCTCCTTCAACTTTATCCTTGTTATCAGCTATAACTTGAATAGCTTTAGCTATATCTTCTACAGGCATTGTCATTGTTGTTGGTAAAAAAGATGTAACCCCTGTTTTTAAAGCAGCTTTTGAAATAGTATTTAAATCTTCAAAAGTTGCATACATCGTATCACTTCCACCACGACCATGAGTATGAACATCAATAAATCCTGGTGCAACATATAAACCTTGAGCATCTATAATCTCTTCACTTACTGGATTTCTTTCGCTAATTTCTACAATTTTATCATCATCAATAAATAAGTTTTTTTCTACAATCCCATCATGTAGAACAATTTTCCCGTTTATAATACATTTTTTCATTTTATATTTCCTCCTTGTTTTATTATATCACTTATTTATCAACGTTTAAAATATAATGAAACATTTTTATCAAAAAAAAGGATTGTTTCGTACTAGAAACAATCCTAATCTTTATTCTCATTTAAATCTTTTAATATACTTTCAATCTTATTACCATAATCTAAAGAAGTATCAATTTCAAATTGTAATTCAGGACACTTACGAGTCGTTAATCTTTTAGCAAGCAAACTACGAATAAACCCTTTAGAATTATTTAATGCAACAATACTTTGTTTATGAGTTTTATTTAAAAAAGATACATAAACTTTTGCATAAGATAAATCCGTTGTAGTTTTTACAGCTGTAATTGTACAAAAACCAATTTTTGGATCTTTTACTTCAGTCTGTAATATATTTGATAATTCTCTTTGAATAATATGATTGATTTTTTCATTCTTTTTAGCCAATCTAATCTCCTACTTTCTAGCGACTTCTTCCATTGTAAATCCTTCAATGATATCTCCTTCTTTAATATCATTATAATTTTCAATCGTAATACCACATTCGTAACCAGCAGAAACTTCTTTAGCATCATCTTTAAATCTCTTTAATGAAGCAAGCTTTCCTTCATACACAACAATACCATCTCTAATCAAGCGAATTCCACAATCACGTTTAATAGAACCATCAGTCACATAGCTTCCTGCAATATTACCGATTTTAGAAACTTTAATAACTTGTCTGATAACTGCTTGACCAGTAACAACTTCTTCTAATTCTGGAGCCAACATTCCTTTCATAGCTGCTTCGATTTCTTCAATCATCTTATAAATAATATTGTGTAAACGAATTTCCACTCCTTCTTCTTCCGCTTTTCTTCTTACATTAGCATCTGGTCTAACATTAAAACCATAAATAATAGCATTAGAAGCTGAAGCTAATAAAATATCTGATTCACTGATTGCACCTACTGTTGAACGGATAACATGTACTTTAGCACCTTCAACATTAATTTTTTCTAAAGATCCTTTAACTGCTTCAGCAGTACCATTTACATCTGCCTTAACGATAATATTTAAGTCAACTACTTCTCCTTCTTTCATTTGAGAGAATAAATCATCAAGACTCATAGCTGAATTAGCACCACGATCTTTTTCTTGTTTAGCCTTCAATCTTTCTTCACCGATGTGTCTAGCCATTTTTTCGTTTTCAAAAGCCATGAATTTATCACCAGCTGTTGGTACTTCATTTAAACCTGTAATTTCAACTGGTGTAGCTGGAGCAGCTTCTTTAATATCCATACCTTTATCATTTAACATTTGACGAACACGTCCGAAAGCAGTACCAACAACAATTGGATCACCGGCAGATAAAGTACCATTTTCAACTAATAAAGTTGCTACTGGTCCTCTACCTTTATCAAGTCTAGCTTCAACTACAGTTCCATAAGCATAACGTTTTGGATTAGCTTTTAAATCAGCTAATTCAGCAACAATTGTTAGTGTTTCAAGTAATTCATCTACACCTTCTCCAAACTTAGCAGAAATATTACAGTAAACAACATCTCCACCCCATTCTTCTGGCATTAATCCCAATTCACTCATTTCAGCTTTAATTCTTTCAGGATCAGCACCAGGTTTATCAATCTTGTTAACAGCAACTACTATAGGTACATTAGCTGCAATAGCATGATCTACAGCTTCTCTTGTTTGTGGCATAACACCATCATCAGCTGCAACAACAATAATTACGATATCAGTTACCTGAGCACCTCTAGCGCGCATAGCTGTAAAAGCTTCATGTCCAGGAGTATCTAAAAATGTAACTTTCTTGTCATTTACCTTAACTTGATAAGCACCAATATGTTGAGTAATACCACCAAATTCCCCATCTACAACTCTAGATTTTCTAATATAATCTAATAAAGTTGTTTTACCATGATCAACATGACCCATAATAGTTACTACAGGTGGACGACTCACTAAATCATTTTCATCATCAACAATTTCTAATTCTTCGAAATTAATCTCATCAGCAACCACTGTTTTCTTAACTTCATAACCATATTCCATACAGATTAATTCAACCTGCTCATCATCTAATGATGAATTAATAGTCACCATTGTTCCAAGCATGAATAAAACCTTAATAACATTAGCTGGAGTTTGTCCGATTTTTTCTGCTAATTCCCCAACTGTAATACCTTCTTCGTATTCAATAACTCCATCATTAACTTTCTTTTCTTCTTTTTTAGATGGAATGTTAGAAATAAAATTCTTTTTATTTCCACGACTGTTCCCTTTTTTCTTAGGATTATTCTTTTTTGCCATAATCTCAACCTCCTAACATAGATTTGATTTTGATTGCAAAACCTCTATCACATATACCTACACATACCCTATTATCTTTTCCAATTGCTTTAGATAAAGAATTAATATTAGAAAAAATATAACAAGGTACCTGATAGTAACTACACTTATCTTCAAACTTTTTCTTTGTATTATCACTAGCATCTTCACTGATCAATACAAGCTCAGCTTTTCCTTGACGAATAGATTTCATCAAAGAATCACCAGTTTGAATCTTTCTTGCACGAGCCGCAAGGCCTAACAAGGACAATATCTTATCTTCATTATAATACATAACTCTTTAATTCCTCAAAAATTGCGTCGGGTATTTCAACATCTAAAGCTCTACTTAATACTTTTTTCTTTTTTGCAATATCAATAGCTTCCTGACTGCGTTTTAAATAAGCTCCACGACCATTTTTCTTTCCAGTAGGATCAACAAATACTTCTCCTTCTTTATTTCTTACAACACGAATAAGTTCTTTTTTAGGTAATTGCTCCCCTGTTGCAAGACATTTTCTTAAAGGTATTTTTTTCATTAAAATCCCTCCTATTTTTCATCATAATATTTATCATATTCATCGTAGTCAATGTCTTCATCATATTTTGGATCATAATCATAATCTTCATCATCATAATCATCATATTCTTCATCATATTCATCAAATGATTCCTCATTATCATCATAATGATTAACAACCGTTTCTTCTACATCTTCAACAGTTTCAATAATAACTTCATCATTAAATATTTCTTCATTAACATCTTCTACAATTTCTTCAACAGACTCCTCAACTGAAGTCATTTCTTTTACAAACTCTTCTTCAAATTCTTTATCTTCAATAATATCTAATCCAGCTTCTTTAGCTTCAGTTTCTGATTTAATATCTATCTTCCATCCAGTCAATCTAACAGCCAAACGTGCATTTTGTCCACGTTTACCAATTGCTAATGAAAGCTGATCATCTGGTACAATAACAAACGCAGTATGTTTTTCTTCATTAATTCTTACTGTTTTCACATGAGCAGGAGCCAAGGCATGAGAAATAAATACAACAGGATCCTTATCCCATTCAACAATATCAATCTTTTCTCCATTTAATTCATTAACAACATTGTTAACTCTTGTTCCCTTAGGCCCAACGCAAGAACCAACTGGATCAACATTTTCATTAGATGTATATACAGCAATTTTACTTCTATCTCCAGCTTCTCTTGAAACAGACTTGATTTCTACAATACCATCAAAAATTTCAGGAACTTCCATCTCAAATAATCTTTTTACTAATCCAGGTTCAGTTCTAGATACACCAATATGAGTTCCTTTTGTAGTTCTTTCAACATCACTTACATAAACTTTAATATGTTGACCTTCTAAAAGCTTTTCTCCTGGAATCTGTTGATTAATTGGTAATAAAGCACCTGTTTTACCAATATTGATAATTGCAAATCTTTCTTCCACACGATCAACTATACCAGTAATTATATCATCTTGCTTATCAACATATTCATTATATAAAGACTCTTTTTCAGCCTCTCTGATTTTTTGTCTTAATAATTGCTTTGTTTGAATAGCTGCCAAACGTCCAAAAACATCTGGAGAAATTTCAGTGATGATTTCATCTCCAACCTGATATTTAGGATTAATTTCTAATGCATCTTCTAATTCTATCTCAAAATCCTCATTATTTAATTCTTCAACAACAGTTTTAATTTCAAACAAACGAATTTTACCAGTTTTCTCATTAATATCAACTCTTACAATAGATTCTGGTCCAGAATAATTTTTCTTATAAGCTTTTTCTAAAGCTTCTTTCAAAGCATCTAAAACAACGTCTTTTTTAATTCCTCTTTCACTTTCCAATAAATCAAGAGCTTGAATAAACTTTTTACTAGCCATTTTTATATCCTCCCTTAAAATTTAACAGCTAATCTAGCAAAAGAAACATTACTATATTCAATAAAACATTTCTTCTTAATATTCTTTGCCATATATTGAAGTTCAATTGTTTCATTATCAACATTTAAAATAGTCCCATAAACTTCATCAAAACCATTTTGTGGTTCTTTCACTTTAATAAATACATATTCACCAATTGCAGACTTTACTTTTTCCAAAGTCTTCAAAGGTTTTTCTGCCCCTGGTGAAGACACTTCTAAATAATATTCATTCTTAATAATATCTGCTTCATCCATTTTTTCTGAAATAGCCTCACTAACAGCAACACATGTATCCATATCTAAATGACCATTGTTTTTTTCTATGAAAATTCTTAAATACCATTCTTTCTTTTCAAAGACATATTCAATATCATCTAAATAGACATCATTTTGTATTAATATAGGCGAAATGAGTTCTTCAATCTGTTTTAACATATTTACCTCCAACTCAAATATAAACGAGAGGGTTCCCCCTCTCGTCGATGACTTATTACAATTGAAGTATAGCATATAAACTTTAAAAATACAAGCTATAATCAAGAATAATTTAATTTTAAAGATGATATTTGAAAATCATACAAATTATGATAAAATTTTTATGGTGATATACATGCAAATCAAAAAAGCAACAATCAATCAAGTAAAACACATATATAATCAATATATAATATATGACTTTCCCGTCAATGAAAGAAGACCACTAAACAAAATCATAAATCTTATCAACGATAACAAATACATAATATATGTCTTATTTAAGGATAATACGATTATTGGTTATGCATTTCTATATGGATATGATAATAGATATATATGTGATTATTTTGCAATAGTAAAGGGATATAGAAACAATCACTATGGTAGTTACTTTTTAAAAGAACTATTAAAAATATTTAAACAATCACAGATTTATTTTGAAGTTGAAAAACCTGATGAACCCAATAAAGCAATAAAAGAAAAAAGAATTCAATTTTATCTGAATAATGGTGTTCTCCTTAATCCAATACATGTTAGACTTTATTATGTAGATTATATCATTCTTTCAAATGTTCATATTTCTATAAAAGATATTCAACAATTATATTATGATTTATATGATTCTTTCTTCTATAAAAAATACATAGAATTCAAATGAGAAATTTTGATTTCTCATTTGAGTTTTCTTATTTTATAAGCATTAACCCGTCCAGGATAACTCATCATAAACTTATCATCAAGTTCACTATATACAAAATCTCCTACCTTTAAATCATCATCAATCTCAGTTACAGCACTAACCAAAAAATAGAAAACATCATCTTCAATAGTATCATATGGTTTAACTAAAATTCTATCATCTTCAATATCTAGAATTTCTGCCTTTTTAACAACTACAATATTCTCTTTTTCTATTTCATTATGACATCCAATAAAAAATGTACAAGAAACTAACATAATTATAATTTTCTTCATATAGACCTCCTACAAATCAAAAAATAATTGATAATTAATATAACTTTTCTGTTTAGCTTCAATCAATATGTCTTTCTCATTTAAATTACCTATAAGCATAGGCGAAGTTGGATCATGTTTTTTAAAGATATTATGTACTGTTTTTTTATCAGTATTAGCATAACAGTACAAACAACCATGTAAACATGTATTATAAGCCCCAATATCATTTCCCAATAAACAATCACAACCTTTTCTTACTTTTGAAGTTTTAATATCCAGCTGAATCCCAACAGCTTCCTCAATAACCTCTTTACTCATACAGCCTTTACAATTCACACCATATATTTCAAACTCTTTATTTTCTAAACATGTATAAATTTTTACATTATATTTTCTAGCAATTCTAACAAATTCTTTAACAATAACAGTTTGAACATCCCTAGATACTTCTTTAACATCCGGAAAATTATTCTTTGTTTTTTCATACAAATCAATAAAACTTATAACACAGCGTTCTGTATATCCAGATAATTCTTTAGCCATGCATTCAAAAACTTTAAAATGATAATCAACTGTATATCTATCATTAATAAAGATAGGGTCATAACGCCAGCCAATACACGTTTTACCCACTTTATTTGATAATCGTTTAAAGCTTTCTATAACCTCATTAAAATGTGGAACATATGGCTCAATATCCTTTAAATAAGGAGTAATAGTAATAAACCAGAACTGTCTATAATTATCTATTTCATTAAGTCTATCCAACATAGGTGCAGGATTTTTAGTACAAAAGCAAAGACAATCAACTATATCCGGTTTTAGTATATATTTTGTAACTTTAGAAGGATAGTATGGATTTCTTACATAAACATATCCCTGCTTTATTCGATTATAAAACCAATCACTATAAAAAGCCGGAATATCTGTTCTTTGTCCAATATTAATAATCATCTTTCATTCTCCTTATATAAACATTCTATCATATAAAACATAAAGATGACGAGAAGATTTACTCGTCATCACATGTTTTATATTTCAACCACAAAGTACCATCATCATATTTTTTGACATTTATTAGAGCATACTGCTGTAATACATTATAATCTCTAAATAAATCTTTAGCATCATCAGAGCTCTCGATAAAAGGAGCGACAACTAAACTAAGTTCATCAATAAGATTCTCATCCAAGAAAGAACCATTAATAATCCCGCCTCCTTCTAACAGCAGTAAATGAATATCAAATAGCTCTTTCAACTTTTTAACAACAAGTTTCAGATCTAGCTTATCTTTACCACCAAAAATATAAGATATTCTTTGTTCTCTTAAATAACTTAAAAATTCATCGCTGACATTTTCACTAACAACTTCTATTATATAAGCATTATCATAACCGGGATCATCATCAACAATATGATTTTGTTTCCACCCTAATCTACCATAAAAGTCTATTGCTATAGCATAAAAATCATGAATTTCTCCAACAAAGTCCATTCTATCTATCTTTTTACCTTTATATTTAATCAAGTCGGGATAATATCCTTGAGTAAAGCTAGAGGCCATAGTCAATCTTCCACACAAAAATGCATCAGCTTTAAATTCTTGATGAATTTTATAATACTCAGCAACACTATCTAAAGCTTTATTTAAATATTCCTCTGTTATTTTCCCGTTAATAGAAGTTGTCATATGACAAATAATATAAGGTCTATCATCCTTTAACATAAAACTTTCCTCCACTAATTATAATCAATTCAATATTTTTTAATATTTTTACAATATAATTATTAATACTTAAAATACTTTTGTAACATCTCTATAAATTTTGTAACAGGAGTAGAAAACGTTTGATTCTTCTTCCATACCAGAACACATCCAGTTTCTAAAGAAGGATAAAAAGGCTTAAAACATATTTTACTATTCTCACTAATATTAATAATATTATCTATTGTAATAGCATACCCTAGCCCTGCCTCTACCATTAATGAAGCATTATAAATAAGATTATATGTAAGCAAAATATTTACATCCTTACTATATCTTCCTAGCCAACTCATAAGTTCACTTTGTACATCTAAACGTGAAGAACACATTATCTGTTTTCCTATCAGATCTTTAGGTGTAATATATTTGTTAGTAGCCAATTCTTCTTCTTTTAAAAGTAGTATTCCCCATTTATCTTTCTCTGGTATTCTTACAAAATCATATTTCGTAATATCTACCGGCTCATTTAATAAAGCAATATCAATCAAACCATTATCGATTCTTTCCTTCACATCATCAGCATTACCGCTATATAAACGATAAGTCACCTGAGGATATACATCATGAAAATCCTTCATAACATGACTTAAATAACTCATAAGATAAGTTTCTCCTCCACCAATAAAAATTTCTCCACAAACCAACGTTTCTTTATTCATTAGCTCATTTTCTGTTTTATTCGCCATATCAACAATCTCTTGAGCTCTACGTTTCAACAACATACCGGCTTCAGTTAAGATGATCTTATTTTTTCCTCTCACAAATAATTGACAACCTAACTTCTCCTCTAGCTGTATCAATTGTCTAGATAAGGTTGGTTGAGTAATATGTAAAACTTCTGCCGCTCTAGTAATATTCTCTTCCCTCGCTACAGTCAGAAAATATTTTAAAACTCTAATTTCCATTTATTTGTATCCCTTCATTCTCATAATAAACATATTCATCGGCATTTCAAATGTTAATAAGACAACTTTTAAATAAGACATATTTTCTGGCCTATCAGCATTAATCATTTCAAAATTCAAATCAAACTTTTCAGCATAATATTTTGCTTTTATTCTATGCCAACTATTTGTTACAACATAACAATTATTTAATTTATTATTTTCCATTATTTGTTTAGAATACATCATATTGTGATATGTACTTTTTGCATTATTTTCTATTAATATATATCTTTCATCTATTCCGTTTTTTATGGCATATTCTTTCATTGTTAAAGCTTCACTATATTGATTATGAACAGCTCCTCCACTAACTATAATAAATTCAACTTTCTTTTTTTGATATAATTCTATTGCTTTATCTATTCTACTTTTTAATATATATGAGATAGTTCCATCATCATTTGTAGGATAACCACAGACTATAACACAATCCTTCATTATCATCACCCACTTAATATTTTACTATACAACAAACAAATTGTCATCTTCATAAAACAATATTTAATTAACCATCAGATACAGGTAGAAAAATAAGATCCTGATAGGTTCAGAACTGTTATTATTGCTTTTTTAGGACATGGACTTGAATTTAGAATATATTTTCTTATCTTGTTTAGAATATTTGAACCTGTATATCGGTGATTGAATCTCCATTCCTGTTCATTAAGAAATAACGGAAGATTTCTCTTTGTTACACCATGATATATACTTATACATTGTTTTTGATATTTCCAATGACAATATTAAGCCATTTCAGTCTATGATTCTCTTCGCTATAGATAATCTTTTCAGATCTTAATAGAAGATCTTCATGAAGATGATCAAATGTTGTTTTTCCATCAGTATTTAATGTTCTTTCATATGATAAAACTGCACCTCTTCTTATGAATCTGACAACGTGAAAAGAATTGTCTCTCGGTATGGCAAAAAGTTTAATATATTTAGAATGCAGTTACCCCTATCTGTAGAGCAGTCTTATAATTAACATCAAGTTCTATAGCTAATATTCCCTTGTTTGATGTAAATAACAGATATGTTCCAAGAATAAGAGTATCAAGATTAAGCTTGTTATCCTGAAATATAGTGCCTGCAGAAAGATAATGCTGATGCCTGCACTTGGCACATTCAAAAGCATTTCTATTGCCGATCGTATAATAATGAATACATCCGCATTTTTCACTGTAAAACCCTGCAGGCCATTTCATATCAAAGAAGAAACGTACACATTCATCATGGTTATTTGCATATTTTTTTAGTGCTACTAAAGAGTCTTTTCTTGGTTTTAAATCTTTACCATATTTATTCATCTCATATATATGATTATACATGAGAGGATATATAAATTTAATAATCATATTGCAACACTGAAATAGAGGTATTGAAAATAAAAAATCTAAAACCAGCTTCATGTGGTTAATTAAAAAAATAAACAAAAATAAAAAAATGTATATTTATATTTAAGATTTTATCTATAATATATAATAAGAGGTACGAAAATGAAAAAAATCAAAAAAATATATGAAGCTTTACAGATGGAATTGAGAGAACATAAAACATCTTTTATTGTTTATTTTGTATTAAGAATTCTCGTTATCATTGTGATGATTTCACAATTGTTTAAAGGTCATTATGAAAATGTATTTTATTGTCTATTAACATTAATATTACTTATTATTCCTAGTTTTTTACAAGTCACTTTCAAAATAGAACTTCCTACAACTTTGGAAATTATAATATTATTGTTTATATTTTCTGCAGAAATCTTAGGAGAAGTTCATGATTATTATTACTTAATACCTAATTGGGATATTATCCTCCATACTCTCAATGGCTTTTTAGCAGCTGCTGTAGGTTTTTCATTAGTCAATTTACTTAATGAAAGTGATAGATTCCAATTTACTCTTTCACCCCTTTATTTAACAATTGTAGCATTTTGTTTTTCAATGACTATTGGTGTTATCTGGGAATTTTTTGAATTTGCCATGGACTATTGGTTTGGCTTAAATATGCAAAAAGATGTTATTATTAATAGCATTAATACTATTCCTACTATTAATGGAGGATATATATCAATCAATGGTATTAACGAAGTCATAGTTAATGGTTATACTTTACCAATTAAAGGTTACATTGATATTGGCTTAATAGATACAATGGAAGACTTATTAGTTAATTTTATCGGTGCGAGCGTATTCTCAATATTTGGCTATTTTTATTCTAAAAACCCTAATAAAAGAGCATTTGTTCAAAGATTCATTCCTACAAAAAAAGAAAAAAATAAAGATTATTTGAAAAAAGTATTCAGAAAAAAAGAGAATCAAGATTAATGATTCTCTTTTTACATTAACATCAATAAAGTTCCACAGACAATAAGCAATAAACCAATGAAAGATCTTATAATTAATTTTTCTTTAAAAACAACATAAGAAAAAGCAATAGTAACTAAAATACTTAATTTATCAATCGGAACAATAACACTAGCAGGTCCGGTCTGCAAAGCTTTATAATAGCAAAGCCATGAACATCCAGTAGCAATTCCAGAAAAGATTAAGAATAACCAACTTTTTCTATCAATATCTTTAATTGTATCTTGCTTTTTTGTAGCAAACACAACAATCCAAGCCATGATTAAAACTACGATAGTCCTAATAGCAGTACCTAAATTTGAATTTATATTTTCAATTCCAACCTTTCCAAGAATAGAAGTTAAACTAGCAAAGAATGCAGAACCAAGAGCGTAAAATAACCAGGATTTATTTTTTTTCTCTATTTGAACCGTATCTTTCTTTTGTATCATCAGATAAGTTCCTACGGCAATTAAAATCATACAAATAACTTTAATTAATGAAATATCTTCTTTTAAAAAAAGAGAGGCTAAAATCATTGTTAAAACAGTGCTAGATTTATCTATAGGTGTAACTTTGTTAATATCTCCAAGCTGTAATGCTCTAAAATAACACAACCATGAAGCTCCTGTTGCCAAACCAGAAAAAATTAAAAAGAATAGTGTTTTTAAATCAATATTAATAATTTCATTTTGAACACCAACCACAAAAACCATAATCCACGAAAAAATCAAAACAACTATTGTTCTCAATGCTGTAGCAAGATTAGAATCAATACTTTTAATTCCACATTTTGCTAGAATAGCAGTCAATCCAGCAAATATGGCTGAACCAAACGCAAATGCAATCCACATAACGCTATCTCCTTCTATCTATATTTAACATCTTTTCGATATCCTGTTTTGAAATCAACTTCATTTTCTAATGATTCATCATTTAAAATATGATAAATATTTCTAATTGTTAAATCGGTAAAATAATCTCTTACACTTCGCCATTTAAATCCACCTGATACATGAGGTGTAATAAATACATTATCCATTTTCCATAATTCATTATCTTTATTTAACGGTTCTTGTTCTAATACATCTAAAGCTACACCATACAAATGACCAGATTGCAATACCGCTATTAAATCTTGAGTATGAATTGCACTTCCTCGTCCTACATTAACTAATACTGCATCATCTTTCATTTTTAATAATCGTTCTTTGTTAAAAAGATGGATAGTTTCTTGAGAATGAGGTAAACAAGAAATGACAAAATCCGCTTTAGGTAATAATAAATCTAACTGTTCTATAGTATATAATTCATCAATACTTTTTGGTAAAATACTCGCACTTCTTTTTATACCAATAATATAACAATCAAAAGCCTTTAATCTTTTAGCTATTTCATATCCTAAATCGCCCAATCCAACAATTAATACAGTACTGTGATATAATTCCTTATTGTTATTGTTTTTACCCCAAACTCCTTCTTCCATATTATTGATATAAGTTTTAAAACCTTTATTTAATGTTAGAATCATTCCTATTACATGCTCTGCTATAGCAACACCATAACTACCACTTGCATTTGCAAGCAATGTATGAGGATGTAATATACCTTCTTTTATATATTCATCACTGCCAGCACTATTTAATAACAATGCTTTTAAAGAAGAACGATTTAAGTTTAGATTTTTGGGAGTACCTACTATGACATCACAATCATCAGCAATCTCCTGATTTAAATCTTTAGGATTACAATAAATAAATTTAATCATCGGAAAAGTAGTTTCTAATTTTATTTTATTATTTTCTCTTATGTTTGCAGTTACTAATATTTTCATATATTCCCTTGTATGATTAACTTGTACACAAAACAGATACAAGAATCATACTTCTCCTTTCTAAAAATTTAATTTATGATTAAATAGACACGAGTAGCATTTTTATGTTTCCTGTAGCTTGACTA